>CAYQMV010000131.1:0-1517 GCA_964418705.1 uncultured Sangeribacter sp. | reverse complement strand
ACATCGCGGGATGGAGCAGTGGTAGCTCGTTGGGCTCATAACCCAAAGGTCGGAGGTTCGAGTCCTTCTCCCGCCACCAAGGATGACAAGGTCGGAATGTTATGCATCCCGACCTTTGATTTTTTAGGCGGCGCCACCCGTCGCCGCGGCATAGACAACTTAATAAACCACCTATGGAAGTAATTTACGAAGACAATCACATCGTAGTGGTGAGCAAACGTCCCGGAGAAATCGTGCAAGCCGACAAGACCGGCGACAAGCCACTATCGGAGATGGTGAAGGAATATATCAAAGAGAAATATTGCAAACCGGGGAACGTGTTCTGCGGTGTGGTGCATCGTATTGACCGTCCGGCGCAGGGGTTGGTGATATTCGCGAGAACCACCAAAGCCCTCACACGCCTGAACGAGATGCTCCGTAAGGGGGAAATCAAGAAGACCTACCGCGCCATAGTGGAGGGTAAGAGGGTGCGCAAGGAGGACACCCTCACCCATTACCTCCGCAACGACGGCAGAATCAACAAAACCTTCATCACCAAGCCCTCGGATCCCGAAGGGCAAAAGTCAGTGCTGAAATACAAAGTCATAGGCGAAGGGGAACGCTATTCCCTGCTTGAGATAAACCTTCTCACGGGAAGGAAGCATCAGATACGCTGCCAGCTCTCATCCACCGGGACCCCTATCAAGGGGGATCTAAAGTATCACTCCCGCCGTTCTAATCCCGACGGAGGAATCTGCCTGCTCGCCTATCATTTGGAGTTCATCCATCCCGTGAGTAAAAAACCCATCGACCTATACGCTCCCCTTCCGGAACTCGATTCCAAACTTTGGAATCTCGACAAGGAAGACACCAATCAGTAGGGCGATTCTATTTCTTAAACATAGAAGTTATTTTAGTTAGCCAACCATTGGCACCGTGCGCTGTGGTCGCGTAGACCATTTTATCTCTGTCTCCGACATAATAAACGGCAGGGGCATATTCTGCGGGCATATTCTCATTTATCAACCCGAAATTGAATTGCTCGTGACATTTTTGATATATCTCGCATATCCGCTCCGGCGTAAAAGGTTTGTCGGAGAAGAAGTAATTTTGATATGTGCGGTTTTCATTCATGCGATCCTCAAAATCGAAACATGGGTATGATTGCCATATCTCCGCCACGTGTACCCCTTGAATCTGGGCATCAGGCATCTTTTTGTCGACGTACTCCTTATCAATTTCATCGTGCGAAAATGGACTTGCGGACATTTCCACCGCCGCTTTAATCTCTTTGAGTCCATGGAATACATGACCAAGAATCTCCACGTCACTGTGAATAGAGCATTCTCTTAAGATAATTGATTTATTCATAATCCAAGAATTGTGTTACTTTTGAGAGCCAACGCATCGGGAGCAAAAGCCCTATAACTACTTTAATTTCAGTTAATTAGTACACAGCTGCTTATATAATTCACCAAGCCCTGTGGTGGCTTTTGCCTTAATTATCTGAATCTCTTTGGATGAACAGACATCCGGTA
>CAYQMV010000130.1:0-1704 GCA_964418705.1 uncultured Sangeribacter sp. | reverse complement strand
CGTTGAGATTTGAATTTAGCACTTTGACATCCGTATAGTCTCCGCTGTTCAAGTCGAGATGCAGCACCGGATACTTTATCCACTCCTTTTCAAGGTCGGAGATAGCCAAGCCCTCGAACAGCTCTTTTTTGCCCTCAAAATAGGCGTGGAGGGTGGAGAGGAGCATGCTCTTCCCGAATCGGCGCGGTCGTGACATAAAATAATACTTCCCGGTTGTAACCAACTGATATACCAACGCAGTCTTATCCACGTAAAGGTAACCACCCTTGCGTAGACTCTCGAAACTCTGTATGCCAATCGGCAAATTTTTCAACGCTTCCATCTCCACTTTCTTTGAAGTTTGCTATTTAATACGCAAATATCGCAATAATTTTTCAATTGCCAAAATAGTGCTTATTATTAGAGTGGAGCGGAATAAATTGGAAACGTAGATTTGTGTGTATGAATGCGATTGACACGTATTAAATATCTTTATAACTTTGTCGCGTCAGATCTGACATACGGGCGAGGTCGACATCGCCAACCGAGCATTGCTGGAAAAATCTTTGCATGACTGCAAGTGAGTATGGGCTGGCAAACGCTTTCGCTGATTTGGTGGTGCGTGATGAATGATTGCAGTGTGACTTAGCCGCCATATCTGCCGGTATGGTGGCTTTTTATGAATATAGACTTACTCCACAATCCATTTTTCGATGTTGCGAGTCTCTTTGGAGAAGTTCACGCCCACCTTGACGAGTTTGCGGTCGCCGTTCTCGAAGGGTAGGGTGTAGCTTTTATCGTTGATTTGTGCGAGGGCATCCTCGGCGGTGCCATCGAGTTTGAACTCCATCACGTAGGTGTAGTCATCCGTCTGTAGCACCATGTCGATGCGTCCGGCGGAGGTGTGGTACTCCGCTTTGACGTAGAATCCCATGAGCCTGGTGATGATGAACAGCACGTTCTGGTAATGGTTCTCGAGGTCTTTGACAAGCTCGTAGGGGGTGTCGGCGAAGAATCCGGAGAGATAGCGCATGTACCCCTCCACGTTGCCGCCCTCCACATCCTGCACGAATCTCTTGATGGCTGTGCCACTGTCGGAGTTTTTCAAGGAGACGTAGTATGGCATGAGGGAGTCGAGGAAGCTCTCCTCCACCTCCTTGTTGGGGAAGCCGAGGCTGTAGATTCCGAATCGTTGGTCAAAACCCTTGATTGTCAGGTAACCGCTTTGGTAGAGTATTGTGACGGCGGTGGTGTTCTTTTCGTTCACGCTGCCGATCATTCTGTCGGAAACCTCCGCCGACGCTATCTCCTCTATATTGCAATTGTCAGTCTGCAACAGACGGATAAGGTACGTTGGGGTTCCGGTCTCGAACCAGTAGTTGTCGAATTTTCTTTTTTTGAGTGCGTTGAGTAGGCTAAAGGGATTATATACGGCGGTGGATTCATTTGCGAAATGGTATCCGTCGTAGTATTTGCGCAACTCCTCGCGGGTGCTCTCCATATCGGAGCCGTATCGTTTTGCCAGCCTCTCCACGTAGGGGGTGAACACTGTGTCTATCTCCTCGTCTGTGATGCCGCAGATTGTGGCATAATCTTCATCCAAAGAGATGTCTTCGATGTTGTTTATGCCGCTGAAAACGCTGATTTTGTTAATTTTTGTCACCCCGGTGAGGAATGCGAACTGAATATATTCGTCCAAGCTTTTGAGTACCGTGTAAAAGCCTT
>CAYQMV010000129.1:0-1711 GCA_964418705.1 uncultured Sangeribacter sp. | reverse complement strand
ACCCCAAGTATGTGTTTAAGCGCGTGAAACGCTCAATCATGGGATTGTGGAAGCAGCACGTGGCGTCGCAGGTGCTGATGCACGTGCGCCACAGAGTGAAGCGCATAATGGAGTACCGCGCCGACGGCAGGTTCAACTCCATCGATGAACTGGAGCGGCACATACGTTCCCTCTCCTCCCTGATCAAGCCCCGCGATATGTACCGTGAGGTCAGCGAGGAGTTCAACCGGATGCTCGCCGAGGGTGACTATGCCGGGGTGCTCCGCGTGTTCAACCATAAGCCGATGCTCTCAGCGTGCGGCGTGGCGCAACTCTTAGGGTATAAGGACCGCGACGCCTATATCGCCGGTGTCCTCGCCCTGCTCAAACGTGGGGGAAAGGACGCACTGACGCTCTCCGAGGCTTTCCGCAAAGCCTTCAAGATAGAGCCGGGGACGACAGCCCCCGCCGGACCGCGACAGGCATCGCCGGTTAATAATGCACCGGTGGATAACAAAGCAGATATTACGAAGGTAAAAAACAAACAATAGATAGATTCTACAGGTATAAAATTATTTATGAAAGAGAAACTTACGATTATAAACAACGACCCTTGGTTGGAGCCATACGCCCCCACTATCGAGGGTCGTCATGACGATGCCGTGCGCAAAATGGAGGAATTGCTCGGCGACACACATTCATCGTTGGCGGATTTCGCCAATGCGCACAACTATTTCGGACTGATTAAGCGCCGCGGCGGCGGATACACGTTCCGCGAGTACGCCCCCCACGCCACCGGCATCACCCTTGTGGGCACCTTCTCCGATTGGCGGATAGAGGATGCCTACCGCCTGGCGAACATCGGCGGCGGAGTGTGGGAGGTGAATATCCCCAAAGGGAAATTAAAGGACGGCGATTTATATAAAATGATAGTGGAGTGGGAGGGGGGCCGCGGCGAGCGCATCCCCGCGTATGCCCACCGCGTGGTGCAGGACCCCGTCACCAAAATATTCAGCGCGCAGGTCTACGCCCCCAAGCAGACTTATAAGTTCAAGGTGAGGAATTTCCGTCCCACCACCGACCCTCTGTTGATTTACGAGTGCCACATAGGTATGGCGCAGGAGAAGGAGGCTGTGGGCAACTATGAGGAGTTCCGCACCGAGGTGCTTCCCCGTGTCGCCGCCGACGGCTACAACGCCATCCAGATCATGGCGGTGCAGGAGCATCCCTACTACGGCTCTTTCGGCTACCATGTGAGCAGCTTCTACGCCGCCTCCTCGCGCTTCGGCACCCCCGATGAGCTGAAACACCTTATCGACGACGCCCACCGTCTCGGCATCGCCGTGATAATGGATATAGTACATTCCCACGCGGTGAAAAACGAAACCGAGGGCCTCGGCAGGCTCGACGGCGACGGCTCACTCTATTTCTACGGCGACAGCCGCCGCGAACATCCGGCGTGGGACTCCCTATGCTTCGACTACGGCAAGGACTATGTGCTCAATTTCCTCCTCTCCAACTGCAAATATTGGCTTGAGGAGTTCCGTTTCGACGGATTCCGTTTCGACGGAGTGACCTCCATGCTCTACTACGACCATGGTTTAGGGAAATCCTTCTCCTCCTACGCCGACTATTTCGACGGGGGACAGGACGTGAACGCCATAGTCTACCTCACTCTCGCCAACATACTTATCCATGAGGTCAACCCCCGCGCCATCACCATCGCCGAGGA
>CAYQMV010000128.1:0-1716 GCA_964418705.1 uncultured Sangeribacter sp. | reverse complement strand
ACTAAAGAGTTATGGAGACTTCCCCTTGCGGGGCTACTAACAATGATGGAAATTGCGTATAAGTTTCCCTTCGGGAATGACTAACGGCTATTCCCGAATGTAGCAGTCAAACTCTTTAGTTCGTATGCCTGGTTGGCTATTGTAGGTGTTCGAATTGTTCATATTATAATTCCCTAATCTTAGTCTTGATTGTAGTCGTATGGTTTGCGATTCATAGATATTCAAGTATTATGCATATCCAACTTTTTCGTGATATAACTACATCCACGTGGCAAAGGTAATATCTATATTTTGAAATTCCAAACATTTACGACAAAAATTTTTCTTTTTCTCAAAAGTTTTTTTCTCTTTCAGCCTAGTTATGGTAATTTATTGATAATAATATGTTTTTAAACATAAATTTCATTTCTTGTTAAAACTGCATAAACCAAGTATTAATATGTTTTATTGTATAAAAAATGACTAGCGGAGAAGTAACCATGCTACCTCCGGAGTGGTAGCCGTAGGTGGATATGGGGCGCTGTTATGGATATTTCAAATATATTTGTTAAATTTGCGTCAAAATAACTAGCTTGGGCCTCCCAAGGTACCCGTTGCTGAAAAACTCTTCTCTCTTTCAGTGCAACGACGAATACCATGAGCCGCTTGAGAAGAAAATCTTAATTATAGGATGATAGAAGAACTTAAAGAGCGAGTACTTGCCGGTGGCGAGATCACTCGCGACGAGGCCCTTGCATTGGCCGATGAGAAAGATTTGGATAAATTGTGTGACGCTGCCGATGAGATTAGTCGTCGCTTTGTAGGTAATGTGGTTGACTCCTGCTCTATCGTCAATGCCCGTAGCGGTATGTGTGGCGAGGACTGCAAATGGTGCGCACAAGCCACACGTTTCCACACAGGATGTAAGACTTACAACTTCCTCGACGAGGAGGAGGTGATGAAAGCAGCCAAGATGAACGAGGCAGCCGGCATCAAACGTTTCTCACTTGTCACCAGCGGAAGGGCTGTCTGTGGCTCCGATCTTGACAAATTCTGCGGCATCTATCGCCGTTTAGAGAAGGAGACTTCTCTATACCTCTGCACCTCCATGGGCTTGCTTGAGAAGAAAGATCTGCAAGCGCTTAAGGACTCCGGCGTGAAGCGTTATCACTGCAACCTTGAGGCCTCTAAATCATTTTTCCCGCACCTGTGCACCACTCACACTTCCGAGGATAAGAAGCGCACAATCCGTGCTGCTCGCGAGGTAGGCATGCAGGTTTGCTCAGGTGGCATCATCGGCATGGGCGAGAGCATGGCCGACCGCATCGACTTGGCATTGGAGCTCCGCGAACTCGACGTGGATTCAGTGCCTATCAACATTCTGATGCCCGTGCCGGGTACTCCATTGGAGAAGCAACCGCTTATCTCTGAGGAGGAGGTGATCCGCACAGTGGCTATCTTCCGCTTCATCCTTCCCACCAAGGGATTGCGTTTCGCGGGTGGTCGCAAACGTCTCAGCCACGAGGCTATGGTACGCATCCTTCATGGCGGCATGAACGGCGCCTTGATGGGCGATATGCTCACCTCGGTAGGCAACCAGGTGGCAGACGACCGCAAGCTCTTCAAAGAGGCTGATATGGAGTACTAAATAGCTATAGATTGCATCTAATCGATATTAGATAATATAGATAATGGTAATAGGGAGGGGACCGACGAGGCCCCCTCTTTTATTATAGT
>CAYQMV010000127.1:0-1749 GCA_964418705.1 uncultured Sangeribacter sp. | reverse complement strand
CGCCCGGATTTTATTTTGCAAATAAAAACGCGCTGAATTTCAGCGCGTTGTGAATTGTTGGAATTTACTTTGCAAATAAAAACGAAAAACACGCATCGTAAAATAACGAGCGTAAGCCATTAAGAATAATAAGGCACGTAGGACGCGTATTTCTTGGATGTAATATCCGAATTAGACAACTTGATGAGACCTGAATCTAAAGTATCAGCGATAATTCTAGAAGCTATGGATACCTGATTCTTCCCCAAGTTGAACCGCTCTCTAACAGATTGGTTATTTATCGTCATGCTGTCCTCGTTAAGGAGGCAAGCATGTTGATAGCACGCCTCTATTTTCTCAGCCTTAGTCATCTCTCTGAACTCTTTATGAGGATATATCGTGACTCTAGTGCTGGTTTCCTCTTTTGCAATCTTGGGCGCAGGCAGGTGGGCCGATTCTATAGCTGCAATAGCGCGGTCGATGCCACTGCCTCGGCGTTCACAGAAGCCCAGTAAGAACATCTGTTCGGCCAGTTTTTCGTTGCGGGAATTTGGCGGGAGGTCAATCAAACGATTTACGTCATTCAATGGAGCGCCCGGATTCGTAATGACAAGTCGATTCGAGAATATCTCAATCGAAATGCTGATGCCTGAAATTGAAAAATCTTGATGAACCAAAGCGTTCGCGATAAACTCACGTACAGAAACGCGAGGATATTGCGCCACGGCAGTTCTTTTTACATCAATACTCTCTGTTGAGACATACTTCATCACGAAGTCTACTATCGTCTCAAAGCCGACAGCGTATCCAGTGGACATGATTTGTTCAATCAGTAAATCTCGGTTGTTGGTACCCACATACTTTCTTACAATCACTTTACGCCCCCTTAGGTCCGGGAAGTCGTTTAAGTCATTCGCAAATAAGATGGCACCCATGTGCGTGATTTTCCAATCATCATCTTGCCCTTCACAGAGTCCGGATTCGCTGAGGCGAGCTAAAATAGAATCAGTGGACTTGGGCAAGTCTTTATCCAGAAGCTCAAAGAACTTGCGGTAGTTCAGCAGGGTCAATACTTCCTGTGACGTTAGATTTGCTTTGGCTGTTCTATCTTCAAAACTTAGGCCCTGAGATGTTGCGATAAGATTGCGCACCTGAAGGGTAGACATGCGTACCGTCTGGCCGGACACGCGACAATAGGCATCGTTGTAATCTTTTCCTCTTAAATAAATAGGCTTCTCTCTTTGCTCGGGAACGTATACAAACAAGACAGGATGGCCTTGATATTCCAAGACGGCATGATCAATATCTATAGCACTGGAGAGGCTATTGTGTGCAATATTGCCCAGTTTCCGAACGATATCTTCAATTTGCTCCCGATTGAGTGGCGCAAAGGAGGCGTCATCATTAATGCCAAAAGCGAACATACCACCTCCGGGATGATTGCTGAACGCACATATATGCTGAGCTAATCGGTCGGTTTTAGGCGAGAGCGTGCTCTTCCAGTCCAGTTCACTTAGCTCATGCGGAATTGGGGTTAAACTTTCCCGTAAGATGTCTAATGCTTTGTCTTTCCAGTTCATATTTCGCGGTGTGGATTTTATTTTGCAAATAAAAACACTCTGAATATCAGTTGATTATGATTTGCGTGCGGGTTACTTTGCAAATAAAGAGTCCAGAGGAAATGGTCTCCATGATATACAGCGTTGTTTACAGCGACAAAAGTACTAATATTTTCTGAATTAACATACCTGTTTCTATGTAAAAGCTATC
>CAYQMV010000126.1:0-1814 GCA_964418705.1 uncultured Sangeribacter sp. | reverse complement strand
AACCGAGCATTGCTGGAAGAAATGCCGTTAACGGTATCGCGTGAGTATGCCCTAACTTAATTTTATTGATATAATGAAAAATAGTAAAGAGTTTACAGTAAAGAGTTTAGTCATAGCTCTTGGGTTGGCATCCACTTTTGCATTGTCCTCGTGTGGCAATGTTGATGAACCGGTGATTACTGATGAGAATCTTTCATCGTCATCGGAGATGTCCGATGTTACGTTGGAGAAAGTGCTGTGTAATGTGGTTGAAACCTCAGACCGTAGTGAGGATTCCTACATTGTTTATGCCGCGTCTACCGACACATATCTTTGCATGACTGCAAGTGAGTATGAGCTGGCAAACGCTTTCGCTGATTTAGTAGTGCGTGATGAATGATTGCAGTATGACTTAGCCGCCATACCAACAGGTATGGCGGCTTTTGAAGAATATGGGGTTATTACACAATTCGTTTTTCGATATTGTATGTCTCCTTGGAAACTTTAATCCTAAATATTGTCGTGAATTTTTATAATATTTTTTGAAATTGAATTTTTTTAGTAATTTTGTGAGCATAATTTTGATACCGATGAAAGACAGAATATCAAGAAAGGATTTCTTTTCAAAGAAAAACGCTGTGGATCGCAAAGGGGGCTTCCCCTACGAAAATTTTGACTTAATCATTGAAACGATAAAGTCTATGGAGAGAAGCACTTATCACAGCTTCTATATCGTTGACTATATGCGTAAAGGCTTCCTTTATGTTTCCGAAAATATAAGCCATTTATGTGGCGTAGATGCCGCTATGGTGAAAAAGGCGGGCTATAAGTTTTATGTTGACAATGTTCCTGAGGAGGATCTTGAAATGTTGTTGGAAGTGAACAGCAGCGGTTTCGACCTTTTCAACACATTCCCCGTGGCGGAACGGAGGGGATATGCGTTATCATGCAATTTCCATATACGGGATGTCGATGGAGTTGAGCGGTTGGTCAACCATAAACTTTCTCCGCTGCTGCTCAATGAGGATGGGAAGATAGTGCTTGCGATATGCACCATATCGTTGGCTGCCTGCAACATTCCGGGGCAATTCATAATGAAGAAAACGGGAGAGGACACTTTCTATGAGTATTCATTTGACCGACATTGTTGGATTAAACGGGATGAAATTGTTCTCAGTGAGATGGAGCGTGAGATAATATATCTTTCCACTCAAGGCTACACGATGGCTGAGATTGCGAAAAAACTCTGCAAATCTGTGGACACGGTTAAAACGCATAGACGCAATGTTTTTAAGAAAATGAATGTTAAGAATATTGCCGAAGCGGTAATGTATGCCATAAACCATAATATGATTTTCAACCCCTCCAGAGGGTATAGGAAAAAGAAGTAATATCTGTCGGTGTGGTGGTTTTTTTATGAATATAGACTTACTCCACAATCCATTTTTCGATGTTGCGAGTCTCTTTGGAGAAGTTCACGCCCACCTTGACGAGTTTGCGGTCGCCGTTCTCGAAGGGTAGGGTGTAGCTTTTATCGTTGATTTGTGCGAGGGCATCCTCGGCGGTGCCATCGAGTTTGAACTCCATCACGTAGGTGTAGTCATCCGTCTGTAGCACCATGTCGATGCGTCCGGCGGAGGTGTGGTACTCGGCTTTGACGTAGAATCCCATGAGTTTTGTGATGATGAACAGCACGTTCTGGTAATGGTTCTCGAGGTCTTTGACAAGTTCGTAGGGGGTGTCGGCGAAGAAGCCGGAGAGATAGCGCATGAAACCCTCTACGTTGCCGCCCTTGACATCCTTTACAAACCTTGTGATTATCACTCTGGAACTGT
>CAYQMV010000125.1:0-1831 GCA_964418705.1 uncultured Sangeribacter sp. | reverse complement strand
TATAGAGGCATTAGGTTTTGCATCAGTCCTATGCGCACCTCCGCGTTTGGTATGCCCAAAGTGAATGTATCCGATTCGGCATCATAACCTGATATTGTCAAGTAGCCTGCCTGATAAAGCAGTGGCAACGGCCCATCTTGCTCCTCTAACGGAGCTTCAAAACTTTCTTCGATTCTTGAGTCTTGTGAGTCGAGGATATCCAAATCGAAACTGCCCTCATTGTAATATCGTTTGAGCATCTCTATCAAGAATTTAGGCGTACCTGAAGCATACCAATAGCTCCCTAACACATTATTCTTGAAAGCATTTAGTATGCTGAATGGATTGAAAAGCCCATCAGATTCACCTGTAAAATGATACCCGTCATAGCGGTCTGAAAGTTTTTGTACCACCTCAGCTTCAGTGCAGTTCAACGACTCGGATAGTTGAGCGATGCCATATTGGAAGTTGTCTATAAGCTCTGCTTTGTTATGCCGCATATAGATACATGCTCTCTTGATTTTGAGATGATTTTATAGCATTTATGACTGAATATTCCAAAATCAAATTATTTACACTAACTTTGCGTTACGCTAAATGAAATTCTTGGGTAATAGATAATAATGATCATCTGGAATCCATGGCATGGTTGCCATAAAGTGAGCGAGGGCTGCGAGCATTGCTATATGTACTTCCTCGACAGCAAACGCGGACTTGACACTTCGCACGTATTCCGTACGGAGAATTTCACCTTGCCCATACAGCGGCGGCGCGACGGACATTTCAAGATACCGTCAGGCATGACGCTCTATGTCGCGCTCTCCACCGATTTCTTCGTGGAAGAAGCCGACCAATGGCGCGACGAGGCATGGCGCATCATCCGCCAACGACCCGACATCTTCTTCCGTCTGCTCACCAAGCGTCCACAGCGGTTTGCCGACTCCCTTCCAAAAGACTGGGGAGAGGGGTATGATAATGTAATGCTCAGCGTCACCACCGAGAATCAAAAGCGTGCCGATGAGCGGTTGCCCATTCTCCTTGCTACACCCGCCAAGCATCGCGGATTCATGGCAGCCCCATATATCGGACCCGTGGATGCGAAGCAATATCTGAAAACGGGACTCATAGAAGAAGTGCTGTGCGGCGGTGAGAACTATGATGGCGCACGTCCATGCCATTATGAATGGGTCAAGCTACTGAGCGACCAGTGCAGGCAACATGACGTGACTTTCGACTTCATCGAGACGGGCACTGTGTTCGTGAAAGAGGGCAGGACCTACCGCATACCGAACAAACGCACACAGAGCAAACAGGCATTTCTCTCCGGATTGAGTTATCAGGGACGTAAAGTGCCAAAGCTGCTGCGCCTCCCGGAAGGCTCTTTGTTTGGAACGGACATTATCCCGCCCGAACCATTCTTCCGCGCCCATTGCTCAACGTGCGGAAGCCGTATGACCTGCAACGGTTGCAGCAACTGCGGAGCATGTGACGACAAAAAAATTGGAGTTGAATAAGGGTTCCCTCCTCATATCGCGGTTTGAGAATCATATACATATATGATGACGGTTTCCACGATGATTTCAACGTTAGTGATGAATTGCATATAGAGTATTACGACTGAGAAAAAGGATGCCACCACCTTACAATTAATCTCTTTTTTGCTACCTGGCAATAAATCTGACTTAAGCTCGTATATCCCTAATAACAAGCTATTTATGCTTAGTTGCAAATAACTATCATTCAACGCCAACTATAATGATAAATTGAGTATGAATATACTACAAAATATCGTCATAACAATCATAGCGAAAGATTATAAAACAATAAAGGCTTGAAACGTTGGATGTCTCAA
>CAYQMV010000124.1:0-2060 GCA_964418705.1 uncultured Sangeribacter sp. | reverse complement strand
GCCACACCCCGACTAATTGACGAATGGCAGGTTGCCCCGGTAATATGGGATGCCGTTCGCCATGCCGTTGATGAGCGTAGGGAGAAAGGGCAGTTTATTCTAACCGGATCAACAGTCATCGACGATGATGAAATCATGCACACCGGCACCGGTCGCATTACTAAAATGGCAATGTACCCGATGAGCCTGTTCGAGTCTCTTGAATCAAACGGCTCTATCTCGTTGCGCCGACTCTTTGATGATCCAACTTACGATATTGACGGCGAAACTTCACAACTTTCGATTGAGCAGCTGATATTTGCCGCATGCCGTGGCGGATGGCCGGCTTCGCTTGATGATATGAGTGTCAATGCGAAATTACTCATCGCCCGAGATTATGTTGAAGAAATTTGCAACAAGGATATTTCCAGAGTAGATAAAACACGAAGGAATCCAACTCTGGCAAGGTTGATTCTACGCACCTATGCACGAAACATCTGCACACTTGCGAAAAAGAGTTCCATGCTTGCCGACATCTCTGAGGAAATGGAGGGGACATCTATGCCAACATTTGATAATTACCTCGATGCATTAGAAAAGCTCTTTGTCATAGAGGATATTGAGGCATGGTCTCCCGCTATTCGCTCGAAGTCGGTAATCCGCACCGGTAAAAAGCGATGTTTGGTAGATCCATCCATTGCCGTAGCCGCATTGGGAGCATCGCCCGAGAGTTTAGAATTAGACCTAAATACCTTCGGTTTTATATTCGAGTGCCTATGTTTCCGCGACCTGCGAGTATATTCGCAAGCATTAGGCGGGCGATTGTCATATTATCATGATCGAATGGGGCTCGAAGCAGATGCAGTTTTGCACCTTGACGACGGACGTTACGCACTGATTGAATGCAAGCTTGGCAGTCGGGAGATAGAGGATGGCGCAAAACATCTGCTTGAAATTAAACGCCTGATATCCGAAAAAAACAACACAGAAAAGCAGATCAAACTTCGAGAGCCTGACCTACTGATTATTCTTACCGGTGGAGAAATGGCGTATACCCGCGAGGATGGCGTAAAGATAATCCCCATCGGTTGCCTAAGAGATTAACCGCCCCCAGAATAGTGAACGGATATGCTCCGGAAAAGATAAACCGAGACAAAAATTCTTGAACAACATAGCGACAACTATCCCACGGAATTCTTGTCGCTATCAATAATATTGACTTATCGAATCATTATGGAATAATGTTTACGATTAAGTCATAAGAACTCACAAACAACCATTTCACAAAAGCAAGGACAAGAGCTTTCAGGTTGTTCCCAGATTTGTCCATTTGAAAATTATTACTGTCCGCTAAACTTTAGCCGGCATCGAAAAAAGATCGGGCAACTTTTATCCATTTTTATTTTGCTCAATAACACAAAAGCACTATTTTTGCATCAGAAGTTTTTTTAAGACATAACATCATGGATAATAAGCCTTCATACAAAGGAATTGGTTCTGCCAATAAGGTAACATTGAGAACAACTCCAAAATCAACTGAGAGTTCAATAACCACTCAACATCCCACGAATACTATTCCCGCCCCTAGAGGGCACGCCTAACTATGTCCACATTTGAATATAAAGAAGCATCATTCTACACGGAATACTTTTCAAAGCATCCCGACTTTCGAGTTATAGAGAAATTCAAGTTGTCGGAGGACCCTTGTGAGAAAAACCTATACGTGGGTACAGTAGAGCGATTGGGGACTATCTACCCGCTTATATTGCGTGTAGAAATACCTAAAACATTTCCACACAACAAACTTACGTTTAGGACTAAATCACTTAGCGGATATCCGCACCTCATCCATAATAATAAAATAGAATATGGAGATTGGTTTTGCCTCAACACCCCCTTCGCAGAAACGCCAGAAGAGCAATTAAATCAGGAAGTTCGCAGACTGAACGAATGGATTTCTCACCAAATGAAAAGCGCCCTTCCCCCAGTAATAGAAGACCCTGGCGTGCGCCGTTCACTAGCTGAGATGAACGCATACGAATGGGAGAAAGAGGACGAAATAAACGAATTTCAAAGCAAAG
>CAYQMV010000123.1:0-2148 GCA_964418705.1 uncultured Sangeribacter sp. | reverse complement strand
CCGGCGTTTTCTTCGGCCAAAGCACCCACGCTAATGGTACTAAACTCTATTCAGCACGTATCATCCCATTCCGCGGTAGCTGGATTGAGTTCGCTACTGACATCAACAATGTCATGTACGCTTACATCGACCGTAAGAAAAAGTTGCCCGTTACTACTCTTTTACGTGCCATAGGCCTTGAGAGCGATAAAGATATTATCGAAATTTTCGACCTCGCGGAAGAGGTGAAAGTCACCAAATCCTCCGCGAAGAAAATAGTAGGTAGAAAGCTTGCCGCCCGTGTGCTCAAATCATGGGTGGAGGATTTCGTGGATGAAGACACCGGCGAGGTTGTCTCCATCGAACGTAACGATGTGATCGTGGATCGCGAGACTGTCCTCACTGAGGAGAACCTCGAAGAGATCATCGAGTCGGGTACGCAGACAGTCCTTTTGGAGAAAGAGAACGTCAGCGCCATCGACTACACCATCATCTTCAACACTCTTCAGAAAGACACTTCCAACTCCGAGAAGGAGGCGATCCAATATATCTATAGACAATTACGCAACGCCGAGCCACCGGATGACGCGTCCGCACGCGAGGTGATCACCAACCTTTTCTTCAGTGAGAAACGCTACGACCTCGGTGAAGTGGGACGCTACCGCATCAACAAGAAGTTGAATCTGACAACTTCCATGGATGTGAAGGTGCTTACCCGCGAGGATATCATCGCCATCATCAAATACCTCATTGAGCTTATCAATGCCAAGTCTGATGTGGATGATATCGACCACTTGAGCAACCGTCGTGTGCGCACCGTTGGTGAGCAGCTCTACAACCAATTCGGTGTAGGTCTGTCGCGTATGTCGCGTACTATTAAGGAGCGCATGAACGTGCGCGACAATGAGGTGTTCACCCCCATCGACTTGATTAACGCCAAGACCATCTCGTCGGTGATCAACACTTTCTTCGGCACCAACGCCCTGTCGCAGTTCATGGACCAGACCAATCCTCTTGCCGAAATCACCCACAAACGCCGTATGTCCGCTCTCGGTCCCGGCGGTTTGTCGCGTGAACGTGCCGGATTCGAGGTGCGAGACGTACACTACACCCACTACGGCCGTCTTTGCCCGATTGAGACTCCTGAGGGTCCTAACATCGGTCTTATTTCTTCGCTCTGCGTTTATGCGAAAATCAATAACTTAGGTTTTATTGAGACACCTTACCGCAAAGTGACCAATGGAGTTGTTAACCTCAATAACGACGAGGTGACATATCTCACCGCTGAGATTGAGTCCGGACGTATGATCGCCCAGGGCAACGCTCCAGTGAACGACGACGGCACTTTTGTGAACAATAAGATTAAAGCGCGTCTCGACGCCGACTTCCCTATCGCATCGCCTGAAGAGGTGGAGTTGATGGATGTGTCGCCGATCCAGATCGCGTCTATCGCGGCCTCTTTGATTCCGTTCCTTGAGCACGACGACGCCAACCGTGCGTTGATGGGTTCTAACATGATGCGCCAGGCAGTCCCCTTGCTCCGCAGCGAGGCTCCTATCGTCGGCACCGGCATCGAAGGCCAACTTATCAAGGATTCGCGCACTCAAGTCACCGCCGAGGGCCCCGGCGTAATCGAATTTGTGGATGCCACAACCATCCGTATTCGTTACGACCGCACCGAGGATGAAGACTTCGTGGCGTTTGAACCCTCTGTGAAAGAATATCGTATTCCGAAATTCCGCCGCACCAACCAAGGCACCACTATCGACTTGCGCCCCATCTGCAAGGCGGGTCAGCGTGTGGAGAAAAACGACATCCTCACTGAAGGATACTCCACCCAGAACGGTGAACTCGCCCTCGGACGCAACCTTAAAGTGGCGTTCATGCCTTGGAAAGGTTACAACTACGAGGATGCCATCGTGCTCAACGAGCGCATGGTGAAAGAGGATATCCTTACCTCCATCCACGTGGACGAGTACACTCTCGAGGTGCGTGAGACAAAACGCGGCATGGAGGAACTCACCAACGATATCCCGAATGTCAGCGAAGACACCACCAAGGACCTCGATGAGAGAGGTATCATCCGTGTGGGTGCCTACGTGAACCCCGGCGATATCATGATCGGTAAGATCACCCCGAAGGGCGAGAGCGACCCCACTCCCGAGGAGA
>CAYQMV010000122.1:0-2368 GCA_964418705.1 uncultured Sangeribacter sp. | reverse complement strand
GTCGGTAATATAACAACTTTACCGCGACAAACGATGCAAAGTTACAACATTAAACCCCCTTTGTCAAGGGTTTAGCACCGAAAACAGCTAATTTTTATGCTTATTTTACACGGGGATATATATCTTTTCCATGGCCTCGGCGTACTCGTCGTCGACGTTGGAATTGATGGAGATTCCGGAGCCGGAGTGGAAAAAGAGCTGATCCCCCACCCTTTGAATACCGCGGATCATGAGCGCGGAGGTGAAAGAGGCTCCGTCGAAATAGCCCATCATACCGCAGTACCACCCCCGAGGCTCCCCCTCCGCGTCGGCAATAATCCTCAGCGACGAGGGTTTTGGAGCGCCGCTCAAGGCTCCCGCCGGGAGCAGGGTGAAGAGTATGTCGCCGAGTGACTTACGCCATGCCGCGGGGAGCGCGCCCCCTACCGTGGAATAAGTGTGCATAAGTCCACCCGCGGGGGTGTCGATACGGATAATGTCGCGGAAAGATTCCACCCTCACGCGGTGCGCGACCATGGAGAGGTCGTTGCGCAGAAGATCCACCACGGAATTGTGCTCACACAGCTCCTTATAGGAGTTGAGCAGCGTGGCTTCGGCATCCTCCGCGTCGGCGCGTATGCTGCCGTTCATTACGGTGGCGGTGATATGGTTGTCGGCGGTGATGGTCACGAATTTGTTGGGAGTGAAGCAGACGAACTCGCCGGGGATGAGGAGCTTCGTGGGGGCGTTGCCGCGGTGGTACAGCTCCTCCAGAGTGAGGTCGGTAGCCACCGGAGTCGCCATGGTGAGGTTCTCAAAAAAGGAGTTACCCTTCATGAGCGCGTCCATGAATATTCCGAACTTGTAATGATAGTCGGCGGCATGGTCGGCGGCGGCGAGGTTCTCAAGCTTCACCGGGGCATGGCGCTCCTTGGCAACGTCGGTGTTGCCCACGCCGTCTATCTGCCACTCCACATCGGTGGCGGTCAACGGATCCGTCATGAAAATCCCTTTTGTCAATTCGAAGTCTACACAACAGAAAAATGGAATTCCCCTGCCTCCGTACTTGTTCATTCGCTCCTTGAGAAGGTCGGAATTGATAATCATTATTGCAATAATGTTATATTTTCGATGCAAATTTAGTGTTTTAGTGTACCTTACACAAATTTTTTCGCTACTTTTGTGGAAATTTTTTTATTAGAAATTTCCGATATTGAATATACGGAATATTTTGACGTTGAATATACAGAATATTTTGACGTTGAACACTTTATTTTAACGTGGGAGCGCGACTAAAGCGCATTACGTGAAAAAAACATAGCCATGAGGATATTGATAGTTGACAACTACGACTCATTCGTCTACAACATAGTTCAGGCGGTGAGGGAGACGACGATAAAAGGGAAATCGCCGGAGATAGAGGTTCACCACTGCGATGCGATACCGTTCATGCGGTTGGATCAGTTTGATGCGGTGATAATGTCGCCGGGGCCCGGGATGCCGTCGGAGGCGGGTGCGTTGATGGACTTAATCGAGCGGTGTTGGCTAACGCACCCCATATTGGGCATCTGCCTTGGGTTCCAAGCCATCGCCGAATACTTCGGGGGTACCCTCCGCAACCTCGCGTCGCCGCTCCACGGGCATATCTCGCCGCTGCGCATCACCGACAAGGAGTGTCCGCTGTTCAAAGGAATCCCGGAACACCCCGTCGGGACGCGCTACCACTCCTGGGTGGTGGTGCCCGAATCCCTCCCGGAATCGCTTCGCGCCACCTCCTTCGACGAACAGGGCAACATCATGTCGATAGCCCATGAATCCCTCCCCATTTTCGGGCTGCAATTCCATCCCGAAAGCTTCCAGACAAACTGTGGGGCGCAAATATTCAAGAATTTTTTAATCAGCGCACTGTAAATTTAGTAAGCGTATTGCATTATTTTTTAATAAGCGCACTGTAATTTGATTAAAATTAGTAACTTTGCACTGTCCTTTCTCAGAAAGGCGGATAACTATAGGTAAAAAAAGAATTAATAGGTAATAAAAGTAACATAACATAAAATCGTATCAACTATGGTAGATTATAAGAAACTGGGCTTGGTGAACACCAAAGAGATGTTTGCTAAAGCAGTGAAGGGTGGATATGCGATCCCCGCATTCAACTTCAACAACATGGAGCAACTCCAAGCTATCATCCGTGCCGCATCCGACACAAAATCACCGGTGATTCTTCAAGTATCCAAAGGTGCCCGTCAATACGCCAATGCGATTCTTCTTCGCTATATGGCACAAGGCGCTGTGGAATACGCTAAATCCCTCGGCTGGGAGAATCCCCAGATTGTGCTTCACCTCGACCATGGTGATACATTCGAGACTTGCAAAGACTGCATCGACA
>CAYQMV010000121.1:0-2417 GCA_964418705.1 uncultured Sangeribacter sp. | reverse complement strand
GATGTGGTGATATGTCTTGGTAGCAACACCACAGACAGACATTCACGTTTGCGCCGTGCTCTGAGCTGGTTGGCTACGTCAATCAAGTTGGATTGCAGTTCCTCTATTTACGACACTCCCCCTTACTCCGGAGTTGGCGGAGAGTACTCCAATGCTGTGGTAAAGGGTTCCTCCGCTCTCGGATTCGAGGAGTTGGAGTCTCTATGTAAATCATACGAGGTGATGGAGGGTAGGGACACCGACTGCCGTCTTGCCGGAATCGTGCCCATAGATGTGGACATTGTGATTTACGATGGTGAAGCGATGCGTCCCGGAGAACTGTCGCGCTACTATTTCACTCAAGGATATAATCAAATATCCTAATCCCGTTAATTCTCTTAGTACCCTTGTTAGTTGCTTGCGGCGCGTTTGTATAGCCACAATCCGATGATAAGATATGCCACGTTTGGTATCCACATGGCTATGAACGGCGTGGTAGCGCCCGATATTGCGAATGAGCTTGTCACTGTGGAGAACAAAATATAGCTGAAGCTCAACGCCAGACCTATACCGATATTCAGACCCAAGCCGTTTTTTACTTTTTTTGCGGAGAGCGACATACCTATGAGAGTGAGGATAAACGCCGCCGCGGTCATTGCGTAGCGTTTCTCTTTCTCTATTTCAAATGCTTTGATATTACCTACGCCACGCATCTTCTGACGCTCCACGTAGTCGCTCAACTGCGGCGTAGTGAAGGTCTCTTGGTCGTTTGCGGAGATGAGGAAGTCCTGAGGCTCTATGGGGATGATGGTGTCGAGCCGCGGTCCCCTCTTTATTATCTCCTTGCGTCCGTCGAACGTGCGTATCATATAGTCGCGCACCTGCCAATGGTATAGCTGTGTGCTGTCGTAGCTTATTGTCTGTGCCGTCATACGGCTGATCAGTTTCTTCCCTTCGAATTTGTCGAGGGAGAAGCGGTAGCCTGTATGGGTGTTGCGCTCATAGCGTCCGAAGTAAGCCACCACTCCCGGTGATGCCTGCAATTGGATATTGATGCCGCTGGTCACCTGTTTGTTCTTCACGTATTTGTTGCTGTACTCAATACGTTTGATATTGCTTGGCGGTATGGCGTAGTTGCTGAGCCAGAAAGTGAGTCCCGCTATCACGGCGGCGCCTATCATGTAGGGCGCGAGTAATCTGCGGAAGCTGACACCGCTGGAGAGTATGGCTATTATTTCGGAGTTGCCTGCCATCTTCGAGGTGAAGAATATCACTGCGATAAACACAAAAAGAGGGGAGAGTTGCACCGCGAAATAGGGGAGGAATGAGGCGAAATAATCGAATATCGTCTCTTTGAGCGGTGCTGTGAGGAAAGCGTCCAGTTTCTCCGTGACATCGAACATGGCGATTACCGCTAATACGAGGATTGTCGCCATGAAATAGGTGCCGAGGAATTTGCGGAGTATGTATTTATCGAGTAATAAAAGTTTTGGCAAACGCATTTTAATAAGTTTTATTGGATGGTGTCGGTCGCCGCGGTTCTACAACCGGCGGGTGACGCTCTCCACCATCGCGGTCTTCCAGGTTTTAAAATCTCCGGCGATGATGTGCTTGCGCGCCTCACCTACGAGCCATAGATAAAAGCCTAAGTTGTGAATAGAGCATATCTGCATTCCGAGAATTTCTCCGGTGGTGACGAGATGCCGCACGTAGGCGCGGCTGTACGCCTCATCCACCCATGTGGGTCCACCCTCGTCGAGGGGGTCGAAACAATCCGCCCATTTTTTATTGCGCATATTGATCATTCCGTGGCGTGTGAATATCATTCCGTTGCGTCCGTTGCGCGAGGGCATCACGCAGTCCATCATATCCACGCCGCGGTCTATCGCTTCCAAAATATTGGCGGGTGTCCCCACTCCCATTAGATAACGTGGTTTATCCTCCGGTAGTATCTCGTTGACCACTTCGATCATTTCATACATCTGTTCCGTGGGTTCACCCACGGCGAGTCCACCTATGGCGTTACCCTCCGCACCCAAATCAGCCACAAACTTGGCGGATTCACGACGTAGGTCGGGGTAGACGCATCCTTGGACTATGGGGAAATATGCTTGGTGGTATCCGTAGATGCCCTCGGTTTCGGTGTAGTGTTTCCAGCCGCGTTTGAGCCATCCCAGGGTGAGGTCGAGCGATTTACGCGCATAGCTGTAGTCGGCGTTGCCGGGTGTACATTCGTCGAGCGCCATCATAATGTCCGCTCCTATTATGCGTTGGATATCGACCACGTTCTCGGGCGTGAAGAGGTGTTTGCTACCGTCGATATGGCTGCGGAAATACGCGCCCTCCTCTTTAAGCTTGCGGTTGGAGGATAGGGAAAAGACTTGGAAACCGCCGCTGTCGGTGAGGATAGGGCGTTCCCAACCGTTGAATTTATGTAG
>CAYQMV010000120.1:0-2451 GCA_964418705.1 uncultured Sangeribacter sp. | reverse complement strand
AGAACGAAACCAATAAATTAAACAAACAGAACACTAAGATGCCTACAATTCAGCAATTAGTAAGAAAAGGACGTGTAGCTCTCGTAGACAAGAGCAAGTCGCCTGCTCTCGATAGCTGCCCTCAGCGTCGTGGCGTGTGCGTGCGTGTCTACACCACCACCCCTAAGAAGCCTAACTCGGCAATGCGTAAAGTTGCTCGTGTGCGCCTCACCAACGGTAAGGAGGTTAACTCTTACATCCCCGGCGAAGGTCATAACCTTCAGGAGCACTCAATCGTACTTGTACGTGGCGGTCGTGTAAAGGATCTTCCGGGTGTGCGTTACCACATTGTACGTGGTACACTTGATACATCGGGCGTGAAAGATCGCACACAGCGTCGCTCGAAGTATGGTGCAAAACGTCCCAAAGCAGGTGCAGCAAAAGGTAAGAAGTAAAAATCACGCCTAAGCTGATTCGGGCAAAGAAAACCCAGTTAACAAACAACTCCGTTTTTGATTTATTGGAATTAGCAATAATGGTTGAGTAAACCCGGCAAGAGCGCCGAGTTGAAGATTCAAAAGCTGCCAAGCAACCAAAAACAAACAACAATTTAAACAACAAATGAGAAAAGCTAAGCCAAAGAAACGTGTGATCCTTCCCGATCCCGTTTTCAACGACGTAAGAGTGTCGAAGTTCGTCAACCATCTCATGTATGATGGTAAAAAGAACACCTCATACACTATTTTTTACTCCGCACTTGAGGCTGTGAAGTCTAAGTTGCCCAACGAGGAGAAGTCAGCTCTCGAAATCTGGAAGAAAGCTCTCGAAAACATCACTCCTCAGGTGGAAGTTAAGTCGCGCCGCGTGGGTGGTGCCACCTTCCAGGTTCCTACTGAAATTCGTCCCGACCGTAAGGAGTCAATCTCAATGAAGAACATGATTCTTTATGCACGCAAGCGTGGTGGTAAGACCATGGCAGAGAAGCTTGCTGCTGAGATTGTTGATGCTTACAATGAGCAGGGTGGTGCATTCAAGCGCAAAGAGGATATGCACAAGATGGCAGAAGCCAACCGCGCATTTGCACACTTCCGCTTCTAATTACATCCTACACGATTCACTTTTTAATGAAGCATTACAATGGCTAACAAAGACGAACATCTTAAATATACGCGTAATATCGGCATTATGGCCCATATCGACGCCGGTAAGACCACAACATCGGAGCGTATCCTTTTCTACACCGGTTTGACACACAAAATCGGTGAGGTGCACGATGGTGCCGCTACAATGGACTGGATGGAGCAGGAGCAGGAGCGCGGTATCACTATCACCTCCGCCGCCACCACCACATTCTGGAACTACGACGGAAATAAATATAAAATCAACCTTATCGACACTCCGGGACACGTTGACTTCACCGTGGAGGTGGAACGTTCTCTCCGTGTCCTCGACGGCGCCGTGGCAGCATTCTGCGCGGTTGGCGGCGTGGAGCCCCAATCCGAGACTGTATGGCGTCAGGCAGACAAATATAATGTGCCCCGTATCGGATATGTGAACAAAATGGACCGCTCCGGCGCCAACTTCTTCGAGGTTGTTCGCCAAGTGAAGGAGGTGCTCGGTTCCACCCCGCTCGCTATCCAAATCCCCATCGGCGCTGAGGAGTCTTTCAAGGGCGTGGTAGACCTCGTCACTATGAAAGCTTATTTCTGGCACGATGAGACCATGGGCGCCGACTATGATATCACTGATATCCCCGACAACCTCGTGGCTGAGGCCGAGGAGTGGCGCGACAAAATGCTCGAGACCCTCTCCGAGTTCAACGAGAACTTGATGGAGAAATACTTCGAGGATCCCGCCACCATCACAGAAGATGAGATTCGCGCGGCTATCCGTAAATCCACTTTGGCAATGGAGGTCAACCCCATGATTTGCGGTTCCTCTTTCAAAAACAAAGGTGTGCAGACCCTTCTCGACTGTGTGTGCGCATATCTTCCCTCCCCCGAGGACGCAGGCGCCGTAGAGGGCCACGCTGTGGGTGACAAGGATGAGATTCTCACCCGCGAGCCGAGCCCCGAGGCTCCTTTGGCAGCTTTGGCGTTCAAGATCGCCACTGACCCCTATGTGGGCCGTCTTTGCTTCTTCCGCGTTTACTCCGGAGAGATGCCCGCCGGCAGCTATGTTTACAACAGCCGCAGCGGCAAGAAAGAGCGCGTTTCCCGTTTGTTCCAAATGCACTCCAACAAGCAGAACCCCAAAGAGGTTATCGGTTGCGGTGATATCGGCGCGGGCGTAGGTTTCAAAGATATCCGCACCGGCGACACCCTTTGCGACGAGAACGCTCCCATCGTCCTTGAGGCTATGGAGTTCCCCGATCCTGTGATCGGTATCGCCGTAGAGCCTAAGACTCAGAAAGACCTCGACAAACTTGGCGTAGGTTTGCAGAAACTCGCCGAGGAGGATCCCACCTTCCGC
>CAYQMV010000119.1:0-2666 GCA_964418705.1 uncultured Sangeribacter sp. | reverse complement strand
AGCAGAGAGTCCGCGTTTTCGAATGTCTTCCCCGACGCGGGAGTGACCACGGCGTCGGAGCCGAGGATCGATTGTTTGTCGGCGAGGATTGATTGGAAGCCGTTGAATACGGAGAGCACGCAGATGATCGCGGCGGTAGCCACCGCCACGCCGCACATCGAGACCGCGGTGATCACCCCCACGGCTCCGTGCTGCTTCTTGGAAAAAAGATAGCGCCACGCCATGCGCGGCGCCAGTGACTTATTCGACATTCGATTAATCAGACTTTATAGAGGTTATCTGTGTGACGTCGCGGGGTTATAGCTCCCCGTCGGCGGATTCTTCGGATTCTTCGGGTGGCAGGGCCAATTTGGGGTGCGCCGCTTTCTCCGCTTCGAGGATGCGGTCGATATTCTCCACGTAGTCGAGGGAGTCGTCGAGGAAGAATTGCAGATCCGGGCATTTGCGGAGGGTCTGTTTCACCTTCTGAGCCAGCTCGTATCTGACGGCTTTAGTTTGCTTTTCGATATTGGAGAGTATATCATTGGCTTTATCTCCGGGGAAGATGCTGAGATAAGCGCGTGCGATGCTCAAGTCGGGGGAGACCTTCACGGCGCTGACGGATACCAACACGCCGCCCATCGCGGCAGTCTGACGGCGAAAAATTTCGCTCAGCTCTTTTTGAATGAGACGCGCTATGCGCGCTTGTCGCTTTCCATCCATAGTTTATTTGATTTAGTTTATTGATATACTTGTTTAGTTATTATATAAACAGATTTTGGAGGAGAATTATTGTGGTTTTTTGCGTATTAAAGAGATGCCGTCGCGGAGTGGGAGGATCACCGTTTCCACGGCGGGGTCTGTGGCGGCGATGTCGTTGAACCGCCGTATCCCTTTCGTTTGTTTGTCTTTGTCGTAGTTATGGTCCACCACGTGTCCGTCCCAGAGGGTGTTGTCGGCGATAAGGAAACCGCCGGGGCGCAGCAGCGGCATCACCGCGGCGTAGCATTCGGGATATGTGCGTTTGTCGGCATCCATGAACACCATGTCGAGGCACTCCTCCCCGAGTTCCTTTCCGAGGGCGGCTATGGTCTCTAGGGAGTCGCCGATGCGTAGTACGACCTTTTTGCCGTGGGGTGATTCGGCGAGCCGCGCGCGGATGAAGTCCTCCTTCTCGTCGTCGATCTCCACGGTGATTATGGTCGCGTCGTCGTCGAGTCCTTCAGCCATGCATAGGGCGGAGTATCCGGCGAAGGTGCCGAGTTCGAGGATGCGTTTCGGGCGTATCATAGCCACGAGCATCTTCAGGAAACGCCCTTGGAGGTGTCCGGAGTTCATTCGCGGGTTCACCATCTCCACGTTGGCGGCGCGGATAAGCCCTTTGAGGTTCTCCGGCTCCGGGGCGATATGGTTGAGGATATATTCTTCGATTTCGTGGGTCATAAATTCAGTGGTAGTCTACGTGTGGATAACTTCTTTGCGGGTGTCGCGGTGAATAACTGCATTGTGTGTTGCGGTGGTTACTCGTGGAGGAGCGTTTCCAGGGCGAGGTTGTAGCCGAGGAGTCCGCATCCGGAGATTATGGCGCGGCATTGCGGCGAGAGTACCGATTTATGGCGGAACTCCTCGCGTGCGAAGATGTTGGAGATATGCACCTCCACCACGGGGACGGGGATCGCGGCGATGGCGTCGGCGATGGCGTAGCTATAGTGCGCGTATGCGCCGGGGTTGATCACTATCCCTTTCACCGCGGGGTCGTAGCCGAGGGAATGGAGCGCGTCGATGATTTCCCCTTCGGAGTTGGATTGGAAGTACACTATGTCGCACTCCGAAAAATTGGCGCGGATAGAGAGGAGATAATCCTCGAAAGAGGTGGAGCCGTAGATTTCAGGCTCCCTTTTCCCGAGCAGATTCAGATTAGGTCCGTTGATAATAGCTAATTTATCCATCTTCAGTAAGAGAGTTGTGGGGTTGATAGAAAAAGGGGGAAATGGAGATGATAAAAAAAGAGCAACCGGAAACCGAAGTTTACCAAGTTGCTCTTCCTCTCTCCTCGGCGGTGCGGACGGGACTCGAACCCGCGACCCCATGCGTGACAGGCATGTATTCTAACCAGCTGAACTACCGCACCATTTTGGGATATTCTTTCACTTGAGCGCTTCTCAAGTTTTGCTTTCGGTTTTCATCGTGTTTCGTTGTTTCCCGATTGCGAGTGCAAAGTTAATACGTTTTTTTGCTCTTGTCAAGTCTTTTCGGCAAAAATTTTTCAAAAAAATGAAACTTTTTTCGCAAGTGCTTGATAATCAAGGTTCCTTCCAATCGCCATTTTTGCGTATAATTTCGAGCAAAGTGGGGAGGGCCTCCTCTGTGGGGATGTTTTTTTTGATTAAATTTTTGCTTTTGTAGATGCTCACGCGTCCGGGAGCGGCGCCTACGTAGCCATAATCGGCGTCCGCCATCTCTCCGGGGCCGTTGACGATGCACCCCATCACGCCTATTTTCAGCCCTGTGAGGTGGGCGGTGGCGCGTTTCACCTCCGCGAGTGTCGCTTCGAGGTCGAAGAGTGTGCGTCCGCAGCCGGGGCAGGCGATATAGTCCGTTTTCGATATTCTCAGGCGGCATGCTTGGAGAATCGCCAGGAGGAGTTCGCCGCGTTTCTCTTTGGTGAGCGCCGGGGCTGAGAGTGC
>CAYQMV010000118.1:0-2675 GCA_964418705.1 uncultured Sangeribacter sp. | reverse complement strand
ATTTTCTGCAAAAATACTAATTATTTTCTAATCACAAAACATTGTCAAAAATAAAGCGGCGAACATACACGACTAAACTTTAACGGACAGGAGGGCGCCCACATTGCTAATTGTAGGCACCCTCCTCAAAAAGTTATGGGAAAAAACCCGCAGAAAATTTATATTAATTACGCGGTTAGCGATCCGTTACGCAGTTAGCGGGTTTTCTTATAGTTGGCGTATTCATCGCCGGTGGGCTGATAGGTGGCGAGATACTCATCCATGGGAACTGCCTTAACCTTTACCCATAAAATCTCCGTGAGATCATGTCCAGTACAGATGAACGTGATTTTCACCGATTGATGAGCCGGAATAGCCTTAGAACCATCCTCAACCACACTATTTGTCTTCGTGCCCTCATAACCCATATACGTGTACTTCCATTTGATTTGCCAATCCTTGGCGGCAATATCCTTGTCGGTGTTGTTGGTAAACATGACATAACCGTTAAGGAGTTGCGAAGCATAGTAACCCTCCTCGACCACAGGTTTGCCGGCGGTGATGGCACCATCCAAAGATTTATGATACTCGCCGTAGATCCACGCCGACAGGCTGTCAAGCTCACTGATGTTGGCAGCCACAGCCACGTCATCCATGCCCTCCTTGACAGCGCCGGTCTTACGGGCGAACGTCATACGCCGCTCGGGATAAGCGAAAAGCCCCTTGGAACTCAACACGGAGAGTTTTCCGTTCTCGCCGCGCTTCACGGTGATGGCGGCGTTGCCATAGTTCACGAGGAATGTGCCGGCGGCTTCACCCTCAGAGACACTGATACTGTCCGCATTGAACGATAGACTCAGGGAGTCCGCTTTCGCCGCGTCGGGATAGAGAACCCTCACCGAATCAAGTTGGTTGGCGGCGGCCTTATTTGCAAAAGAGAGGGCAAACTCCTCCACATCCTTGTTGCCGGACGAGCATCCGGCGATCATCATGGCGCATACAGCCGACGCGCCAAACAAAATTTTCTGATAGATTTTCATAATACTATATTTATTATTCAGGTTCTATGTGTGAATAGATGTTTGTAAAGATCTGTTTCGTTTTGCAAAGATAACAACATTCCTTTATTCAGCCATAAAGCTGCGCAAAAATATCGGTGAACCTATTTCCCGGCAAAAAAATCGGCGAAGTTGAATAAAATCAATATGGAGAAAATGAAATCCGGACATAAATCCCAACTGCAGAATCCGTTGATAGCAAACGCGCGATATAAAAGGGAATATGTGGATTGTTCCCTGAGAGCCTCAACGGCTACCTTAGCCTTGAAGTCTGCATTGTGCTTGAGTCTTTTCTGTTTCATTGCAGTACAAAAACACCTATTTTATTTGATTTATGCACTGGTCCGAAAATTGAGGAGTATTATATTCGGCTTAGAACGCCTTATTTTTACTTTGAAAAAAGCAAAAATAAGCATTACTTTGTCACAAAAATATCGTATCTTTGTGACAAAATTAGAAGCTATGACAGAGAACAGTTCCATTAAGGCTATTGAATCTATCATTGAAAAATCGGGGAATGGTGCAATTCTCTTTCCTGACGATTTCTCAATCTGTGGCAAGCCTGATGCAGTTCGGCAAGGATTGCGTCGGTTGTGTCTGGTTGGCAAACTCCATCGGTTTGCCAAGGGGATATACTATGTCCCGATGTACGACAAATGGGATGGTTCTCTGAGAGAACCGTCATTGGATGCTATAGCCCAAAGGATAGCTCAACGAGACAATGCTCGAATTGCGCCGACCGGTGCTTATGCGCTAAATCGCATGGGGCTTTCCACACAAGTCCCCACCAACATAGTGTACATTACCGATGGGTCTGCTCGCAAGATTACTTTCGGCGAAGGTAAGAGTATCACGTTCCGTCATAGCAATGAACTTGGCAATTTCGCTTATCAGTCCAGAATAATGCAGTTGGCAGTAATGGCAATGCGAGAGATTGGTGAGTCGGCAATTAGCGAGGAACAGATTGCCAAGATTAAACAAATAATCAGCAGCTCGGTGTCTGATGAAGATTTCAATCACGATATTGTGCTTGCCCCAGTTTGGGTTAAAACGATTTTACAACGATGAAGTTTATAGATTTATCACGACAAGACCAAATAGACGTCCTTGACCGTGTGTCTGGCGAATTGAATATACGCCAGAAAGAGGT
Organism: uncultured Sangeribacter sp.; assembly: GCA_964418705.1. Classification (GTDB taxonomy): domain Bacteria; phylum Bacteroidota; class Bacteroidia; order Bacteroidales; family Muribaculaceae; genus Lepagella. The sequence goes on along the minus strand of CAYQMV010000118.1, from coordinate 488 downwards.
TATCGAGAAAGACTGGTGGGTTACTGCCGTGCTTCGAGCTATGTTTAGTTTGCCTTATGCCGAGCATATCTCGTTCAAAGGTGGAACTTCGCTGAGCAAGTGCTGGCATCTGATTGACCGATTCAGTGAGGATATCGATATCGCTATCGACCGCGAATATCTTGGCTTTACCGGGGATTTGTCTAAAACCCAGATAAGCGACAAGTTGCGTCGGGCAGCTTGCTCATTCGTTCGAGAGAAAATGCAATACGATTTAGCACAGCAACTGTGTGAAGCCGGTATTGATAAAGAGAAATTTGGAGTAAAGGTCGACATTACTCCGATTACAACCACCGACCCCGAGGTAATCAACATCAATTACGATTCTGCGTTAGACGGAGAATTATCCATCACGGTCACCGATTATGAAAAACAATATATCTTGCCAAAGGTAAAGATTGAGGTGAGTGGTAGGTCAATGAGCGAACCCATTCAAGAAATTGCGCTGA
>CAYQMV010000117.1:0-2691 GCA_964418705.1 uncultured Sangeribacter sp. | reverse complement strand
ACAAGATGAAAATAGGGAAGAAAATTATACGCGCTGTGACAGTTGCGCAATCGTGTGGTTTCTACGCACCGATGGTGGACGGATTGTGCGAGCGCGGCTATGAGGTGGTGTCGCTATCCTCGCCGGGTCCGGAACTTGAGCGACTGAAAGCGAAAGGGGTGCGGTGCATCGAGATACCGATGGAGCGGCATATCGCCATCGCAAAGGATACAAAGTCGCTGTTCGCACTCATCAAGGCTATCCGCAAGGAGAGACCCTATATGGTGCATTCCATGACACCGAAAGCGGGAATGCTGTGTATGCTCGCCGCATGGATATGCCGCGTGCCGCGGCGTGTGCATACGTTCACGGGACTTGTATGGCCCACTGCCACAGGTCTCAAACGCCGCATACTGATAGCCACCGATCGGCTCACTTGCGCTTGCGCTACCCACGTAATACCGGAGGGTAGGGGTGTGATGGAGGATTTGCAAAAGCATATCACAAGTAAGCCGATGAAAGTGCTTGGCTACGGCAATGTGCGCGGCGTGGACATGAAGGCGTTCTCCCACCGTCCGGAGGTGATGAAGAAAGCCGCCGCCATACGCAAGGCGGACGTGTTCTCATTCATCTTCGTTGGTCGTATTGTTGGCGACAAAGGTATCAATGAATTAGTGCAAGCATTCCACCGTCTACTGACGGAACGCTCCGGCATCCGCCTACTCCTGGTGGGGAACTACGAGGAGCACCTCGACCCCGTAACGCCGGAAACAAAAGCACTGATAGACACCACTCCTGAGATTGAGGCTGTGGGTCCGCAGTATGGCGACGACCTCAAAGCCTACTACGCCGCGAGCGACTGCTTCGTCTTCCCCAGCTACCGCGAAGGGTTCCCCAACACCGTAATGGAGGCGGGAGCGATGGATCTTCCCTCAATCGTCACCGACATCAACGGCAGCCGCGAAATCATCATCAACGGTAAAAACGGGGTCATCATCCCCTCCAAGGATGCCGCCGCCCTCCACTCCGCCATGCTCCGCATGGTCACCGACACCGCCGCCACGCAACGCATGGCATCCGCCGCCCGTCAGCTCATCGCCTCCCGCTTTGAGCAAGGCTTCGTCCGCCAATGCCTGTATGACTTCTACGATGAAATTGTGATGTGACAATAACTATTTATGTTGGCACTCTCAGAATAAAAACAGAACAAATTGTAACCCTAAACATCATGAAACTAACCTATAACAATAACCGCCGTTATGATACATTTTACTCGTACATTTAATCCCATTGGGCAAGGAGCATTCTATTCTGAAGTACATCATTTCGATGATGGCTCAGATTTTGTTGCCGTTTATGATTGTGGCACAAATACTACAGATGTAAAGAATCGGTTGAAAAGAGAAGTTAATGGTGCGTTAAAAACAGAAGATATAGATATATTGTTTATCTCGCATTTTGACGCTGACCATGTCAATGGCATAGAATTTCTAAAGCCAAAGGTTATAGTTCTGCCTATATTGTCTGATGATGAGAAACTTGTTCTTTCTATAATGTCGGCAATAGAAGGTAATGAATACGATAGTAATATAGAACAAACAATTCGCAATTATTTCAGAAAAAATGGGATTGCGGTTAAGATACTCAAAGTAGCTAAATACAGCGAACGTAGGGAGTATAATGATGCTGAGTCTCTGGACATATCAGATTTGAATGATGGTGATATTATTCAAAGTGGGCAACATATCGGAATCCATAACGTAGCTAAAGGTTTATGGACATATATTCCATTTAATTTTGATATGGATAAGACAATGATCCAAAAGCTGAAAGCTGACATTAAAAACAATAATATAGACATTGATAAGATTAAAACTGATGCTCAGTATCTAAGTTCATGCTTAGATGTATTAAGAACTATCTTTCGAAAATATGGCACTCTCAATAATCATTCTATGGTGTTGTATTCAGGCACTATTAATGTTAATGATGGGCACCATATTAGACCTTTCTGTGGAAGAGTGTGCTGTTGTTGCCGAAGATGCTATTGCCGATATGTGCTTGATAATTGTGGATGCCTATATTTTGGAGATATTACTATTAGCAAAAACGTTGTAGATGGACTTAATGCCGGACTTCGCTCATTACAAGACAATGTTACTACCATTCAAGTCCCTCATCATGGTTCTAAGAGAAGCTATAAATCAATGATGTTTGAAAATTTAAACAATGTGCATTGTTGTGTAATTTCATTCGGCAATGATAATAGATACGGGCATCCATCAAGTTATGTCGTGGGTGATATGCTAAGATTCTGTAAATGCGTAAAGTATGTTACTGAAAATAAGGACAGCATTTTTATACAAAGTACAGTGTACTAAGATTCGAAATAGGTATTATGTATAGACATTTTTTCAAGCGATTTCTTGATATCCTGCTCTCAGGATTGGTGCTGCTGTGCCTTAGCCCCGTTTTGTTGGTTGTAACTGTATGGTTGCATTTTGCTAATAAGGGAGCGGGGGCGTTCTTCACTCAAGAGCGACCTGGCAAGAACGCCAAAATATTTAAGGTCATTAAATTTAAATCTATGACTGACGAGCGTGATGCTAATGGCAATCTTTTACCTGATGCTGACCGTCTCACCAGAGTTGGCAAATTCGTCCGCTCTACCTCGATTGATGAACTGCCTCAACTTTGGAACGTGTTCATTGG
>CAYQMV010000116.1:0-2706 GCA_964418705.1 uncultured Sangeribacter sp. | reverse complement strand
CAGTGGGTGGCGAAGCTCTCGACAAGCAAATCACCAAGGCCGCCGGTGTGGATGTGTCGCCTTATTTCATCCAAAAAATCAAGTCGATATTGTATAGAAAACCTCAACAGGCGTTGATGCCTGAAATATATATTGCTATGTAGCAGGGAAAAACGTTATATCACAGTTAAAACTACATCATGAATACTACACGCGATAATATAATCACTTACGCCCTCACGCCGTTTTCGTGGATTTATTGGCTGGGGTCTGAGATTAGGAATAAAATGTTTAACTGGCATATCCTCAAATCCGAAAGGTTTGATGTGCCGGTGATATGTGTGGGCAACCTCTCCGTTGGGGGTACAGGCAAGACCCCGCATGTGGAGTATATACTATCGTTGTTGCAGTCGCGCTATAGAATAGGAGTGGTGAGCCGCGGATACAAGCGTCTCACCAAAGGGTTCGTGCTCGCTAACACTAAAAGTACTCCCGAGACCATCGGCGATGAGCCGTATCAAATTTTTGAAAAGTTCGGCAGACGAGTGAGGGTGGCGGTGTGCGAGAAGCGCGCTAAGGGTATTCACAAACTTCTGGAGATTGACCCCAAAATCAATCTCATTCTCCTTGACGACGCGTTCCAGCACAGATATGTGGATCCCTCGCTCTCGATTATGCTGATGGATTATTCGCGTCCGGTGTTCAACGATGATCTGCTCCCCTTGGGGCAGCTGCGTGAGGATCGCACGGCGATGAACCGCGCCGACATTGTGATGGTCACAAAGTGTCCCGACAATCTCAGAGAAATTCAAAAGCGTGTGTTTTTAAAGAATCTGAAGCTGATGCCTTATCAGAGTCTCTTTTTCTCTCAGATAAAGTATCAGGAACTGCGTCCGGTGTTCAACGATGAGGTGCGCTACGATGTTGACTTGCGCGACTTAACCCACGACGACACAGTTCTCCTCGTGGTTGGGGTGGCGAATCCGCGCCCGTTGGTGAGATACTGCACCGGCGAGCAGTTTAAGTTTAAACTGAGAATACTCCATTTCCCCGACCATCATAACTTCACGGAGAAGGATTTGCAGCAGATCCAAGCAAAATATAAATCGCTGAAGGGCGCCCGGAAGATTATCTTGACAACAGAGAAGGATGCCGGAAGACTGCTCCATAATCCATATTATCCGCAGAAATTGAAATCTTTCACGTTTTGCATCCCTATTATGGTGGATAATGTGGCGCAGTGGACCACCGGAGACCAATCTCTTGAAGAGATGCTCGTTTCGTCGATTGAGGAGTTCAACCGTAAAAAAGGAAAAAAGATGGCGGTGGGTTCGGATAAAACCAACTAAAGCCATGCTTTTTTTGTTAACTATATAAATACCTTTTACAGATGTTAGAGAAAATCAAACAAACTGCCGAATTTATTAAGACAAAAGTGGCAGATTTACCGAAGACCGCGATAATTCTTGGTTCCGGCTTAGGCGATTTAGTGAACCACATGGATGTGAAAGTGGAGCTTGATTACGCAGCAATCCCCAATTTCCCTATCTCTACTGTGGAGGGACATTGTGGAAAGTTGATTTTCGGCACCCTTGGCGGCAGAAACGTTATGGCGATGCAGGGCCGTTTCCATTATTATGAGGGCTACGACATGAAGCAGGTCACTTTCCCCGTTAGAGTGATGAGAGAGCTCGGTGTGGATACTCTTTTCGTAAGCAACGCCGCCGGTGGCATGAACAAGGATTTCAAGGTGGGCGATGTGATGATTATCACCGACCATATCAACCTTTTCCCCGAGAATCCTTTGCGCGGCAAAAACTATAATGAATTGGGCACCCGCTTCCCGGCGATGACCGAGGCTTATTCCCACAAACTCATCGCTTTGGCTGACGAAATCGCCAAAGAGGATAATATCAGATTGATGCACGGTGTGTATGTTGGCACCACCGGTCCCACATTCGAGACCCCTGCGGAGTATGAGTATTTCCGCGTAATAGGCGGTGATGCCGTGGGTATGTCCACCGTCCCTGAAGTGATTGTGGCTAACCATGCCGGCATGAAGGTGTTCGGTGTCTCTGTGATTACCGACCTTGGCGGCAAGGATATTAAAGAGGTGCCCACACATGAGGAGGTGCAGAAAGCAGCCGTCACCGCCCAACCGGTGATGACCCATATTATCAAGAAAATGATGCAGCGCATCTAAAAACGACGCTCGTTTAAGATTGACGCTAACAGCCCTCTCTCCCAAACAAATTTTAATCTCGTATGTCGGAGAAACAAACAGAAATCAATTCGCTGGGTGAGTTCGGTCTGATTGACCGGCTCACTCGCGATTTTCCAATAAAGAATCCCACCACAATCAAGGGCGTGGGGGATGATGCCGCCGTGATGCATTACGGCGACGACAGCGAACTCCTTGTCACCACTGACCTCCTTTTGGAGGGTATCCATTTCGACCTTAGATATGTCCCTTTAAAGCATTTGGGATATAAGGCGGCAGTGGTGAATTTCAGCGATATTTACGCCATGAACGGCACTCCACAGCAAATCACTGTCAGCATCGGTGTCTCCAGCCGTTTCACCGTGGAGCACATAGAATCGATTTATGAGGGCATCAGGCTCGCCTGTGAGATGTATGGCGTGGATATGGTGGGGGGCGACACTTCAGCCTCCGTCACCGGACTCGTGATAAGCATCACTTGTATGGGTATGGCGAAAAAAGAGGAG
>CAYQMV010000115.1:0-2751 GCA_964418705.1 uncultured Sangeribacter sp. | reverse complement strand
TCGGCGGCGAGTATCTTCCCGCATGGGAGAAATTTGGATTGTTCACTCTTAAATGCAACAACAATGAGGAGACGGTGAGGGCGTACTCTATGGCGAATTACCCCGAGGAGGGTGACAGAATCATGCTCACGGTGAGAATCGCCACTCCGCCGTTCAAACCGAAACCTCAAGTAGGTTTCCAACCGGTGTCTCCGGGCATCGCGTCCTCCTATATTTTCACCCTCAAGCCGGGGGATAAAGTGCTTATGAGCGGTCCTTATGGAGATTTCCATCCCATATTGGATTCCAAAGCCGAGATGATATGGGTCGGCGGAGGCGCAGGCATGGCTCCTTTGCGCGCTCAAATCATGTATATGACCAAGACATTGCGCACCACCGATAGGAAGATGAGCTATTTCTATGGCGCGCGCGCCCTCAACGAGGTGTTCTATCTCAAGGATTTCTTGGCGTTGGAGAAGGAGTTCCCGAATTTCAAATTCCACTTGGCTCTCGACCGACCCGACCCCGCCGCGGATGCTGCCGGCGTGAAATATACCCCCGGATTCGTCCATCAGGTAATGTTTGAAAATTATCTGAAGAATCACGACGCTCCCGAGGAGATAGAATATTATATGTGTGGCCCCGGCCCCATGAGCAACGCTGTGAACAATATGCTTTACAGTCTCGGTGTGGAGCCGGAGAGTATTCACTATGATAACTTCGGTGGATAATTTACGAATTATTTCAAAAATTAGCTGCTATCTGATAGTTAATCAAAAAAAAATAGCTAATTTTGAACGCTTTATTGGTATATGTGGAGAATAAAATTTTTCTCCACATACACCTTTAAATAGAAAAAGAGTATTATAACTTTAAATCTATAATAAACCAAAATGAAAAGAGACAACGAAATCTTTGAAATTATTGATCGCGAGCACTTGCGCCAGCGTCGCGGAATTGAATTGATCGCCAGCGAGAACTTCGTCAGCGATGAGGTGATGCGCGCTATGGGATCTTGCTTGACAAATAAATATGCCGAGGGTTATCCCGCCAAACGTTACTATGGCGGTTGCCAGGAGGTTGATAAAGCTGAGAATATCGCTATCGAGAGAGTTAAAAAGCTCTTTGGCGCTGAGTGGGCAAACGTACAGCCCCACAGTGGCGCGCAGGCAAATATGGCTGTGTTCATGGCATGCTTGCAAGCGGGCGACAAATTTATGGGAATGGATCTTTCCCATGGCGGACACCTTTCCCATGGCAGCCCTGTGAACTTCTCCGGTTTGATGTTCCAACCTATCAGCTACACTGTTGATGCCACCACCGGAAGAGTGAACTACGAGGAGATGGAGGAGAAAGCACGTGCCGAGCGTCCTAAATTGATTATCGCCGGAGCGAGCGCCTACAGCCGCGAATGGGATTATGCGCGTATCCGCAAACTCGCCGATGAGATAGGTGCCATTTTCATGGTGGATATGGCCCACCCCGCCGGACTTATCGCCGCCGGATTGCTTGAGAACCCTGTGAGACATGCGCATATCGTCACTTCCACAACTCACAAGACACTCCGTGGTCCCCGTGGAGGTATCATCCTTATGGGTAAGGATTTCGACAATCCGTGGGGTAAGAAGACACCTAAGGGAGAAATTAAGAAGATGTCGGCATTGCTCGACAGCGCTGTCTTCCCCGGCGTGCAAGGTGGCCCGTTGGAGCATGTGATCGCCGCTAAGGCCGTGGCTTTCGGCGAGTGCTTGCAACCTGAATGGAAAGAATACGCTCTTCAAGTGAAGAAGAACGCCGCCGCTTTGGCAGACGCTCTCGTGAAGAAAGGTTACACAGTTATTTCCGGTGGTACGGACAACCACTGTATGCTCGTTGACCTTCGCGGTAAATTCCCCGAGATGAGCGGAAAGAAAGCGGAGCGCGTGCTTGTGGAGGCTGACATCACCGCCAACAAGAATATGGTTCCTTACGATAGCCGTAGTCCGTTCCTCACCAGCGGTCTCCGTTTCGGTACCGCCGCCATCACCACTCGTGGTGCTAAGGAGGAGTTGATGTACACTATCGTGGATCTTATCGACCGCGTGCTTTCAAACGCCGATGATGAGGCTGTGATCGCACAAGTGCGTCAAGAGGTAAACGAAATGATGAATGAGTATCCTATGTTCGCATGGTAACTCATTTAATCTAGATTTTTTTCATCTTTTGGAGAAGGGGAGTGCTTATGCGCTTCCCTTCCTTTGTGATATATGAGATCTTTTGTGATATGTGAGTGTGCCGTGTAAAGTTTCCATCTTTTTTAAAATCTTTATTGTCAATATGTTAGATAAAAGGTGTAAATTTTGTTGAATTTTTTTGCGAAAAGGCTTGTGGGAATGGGGAAAAAGCACTAACTTTGCATCGCAAAAGCACAAAAGGTGCCATGTCCGAGTGGTTAGGTACCGGTCTGCAAAACCGTTTACACCAGTTCGAATCTGGTTGGCACCTCCGGGAGAAGTAATCAAGCTTCTCCCTTTTTTTATCCCCTTTTCCCTTCCCCTTAACCCCCTTGTTTATCTTTCCTGTGTAATCTTTCCTGTGTAATCTGCTTTGTATTATCTTTTTCGTGATATTTCCCTTGTATTATTTTTTCCGTGTAGTCAAGTCACTTTGAGTTATCCGTATCCATTATCCATGCCTGTCATGGGGTTTGAGTCGGGAGCGGTATCATATCTTTTAGATTAGGGATATTCAGAAAATGTGGAAAGTTAGATTTGGCTTAACCGCTTGAGACTG
>CAYQMV010000114.1:0-2812 GCA_964418705.1 uncultured Sangeribacter sp. | reverse complement strand
ATTGATTGGACGCCGACGGTACTGCGAAAGCGGGAGAGTAGGTAACCGCCACCTAGATTAAGGAGATTCAGAAATGGATCTCCTTTTTTTAGCCCCACCCCTTCCCTTCAGGAGAGGGCGGGGGTGAGGCTTCTATTTGTCTTTGCAAAAAAAGGATGCTCTGTGGAGCATCCTTTTTTGCTTCCCCCTCTCTTTCAGGAGAGGGGGTTAGGGGGAGAGGCTTTTTCTTATTTCAGTTTTGCGGAGACCTCCTTGATACGGCGGAGGGCTTCGCGGATAAGGTCTTCGCTGGTGGCGTAGGATAGGCGGATGTAGCCGGGGGCTTCGAAGGCGGCGCCGTCGACGCAAGCCACATGACCCTCCTCGAGCAGATACATCACATAGTCGCCGGAGGAATTAATCACTCTGTCGCCGCATTTCTTGCCGATATAGTAAGATACGTCGGGGAAGAGATAGAACGCACCGTTGGGGTCTTTAAATTTCCAACCGGGGATGTCGTGTCCGAGCTCCACGATAAGGTTGCGACGGCTCTGGAATGCGAGACGCATCTCCTCAACGCAGTCCTGGGGCCCGTTGTACGCGGCTTCCGACGCTTTCTGGGCGATGGAGGAGGTGCCGGAGGTGTATTGTCCTTGAAGCTTGCTCACCGCTTTGGCTATGGCGAGGGGACCCGCCATATAGCCCATACGCCATCCTGTCATCGCGTAGGCTTTGGAGACACCGTTGATGATCACGGTGCGCTCTTTCATGTCGGGGAAAGTGGCGATGGACACCGGGGAGCCCACGTAGCAAATATGCTCGTAGATTTCATCGGAGACGATAAGGATATCGGGATAATCGCGGAGCACGTCGGCGAGGGCTTTGAGTTCCTCGGCGGAATAGATGGCGCCTGTCGGGTTGCTGGGCGTGTTGAGGATTATCATTTTCGATTTGGGGGTGATGGCGTCGCGCAGCTGTTGTGGAGTGATTTTAAACGCGTTGTCGGGGTCACCCATGATGCACACGGGCACACCCTCGGCGAGTTTCACCATTTCAACGTAGGAGACCCACGCCGGCACGGGGATGATCACTTCATCGCCGGCGTTGATGGTAGCCACCACCACGTTGCACAATTCATGTTTGGCACCGTTGCCCACCACAATTTCGTTGGGCTGGTATGAGAGGTTGTTCTCCCGTAGCAGCTTATCGCAGATGGCTTGACGGAGGGAGAGATAACCCGCGATAGGGGTGTAATGTGAGAAATTGTCGTCTATGGCCTTTTTGGCGGCATCTTTGATAAACTCCGGAGTATTGAAGTCAGGCTCACCTATCGACATATTGATTACATCGACACCTTGAGCTTTAAGTTCCGCACTGCGTTGCGACATAGCTATCGTAGCTGAATCGGCAAGGGCTAATACGCGACGTGCAATCTGGTTCATATTTTTAATATTATTGTTTTAATTGTATTATTTATTTTAGATTGTATTTGTTCTATTGTTATGTATTCAGATTTCTCTTAATCCTACAAATATAGACACTTTTTCTTTATCCAACAAATTTATCAGACCTAAGGTTTTAAAAAGTGTGGTGGCGCGGTGGCGTAAATGGGGTTAAGTGTCTGACTAAATGCTATTGATTCGTGATTTAGCGAATCGCGAAGATATGGCGGCGGTGGCGAAACCTATAATAAAAATAGGGACACATACGATTAAAATATCTTTTGGAATAACCACCACGGGGTATGCGTGGATCACGAGGGCTGTGGGGTCACCGTTGAGTTTTATGAGTCCGAAGTGCTGTTGCGCCAGACATAGAGCCACTCCGAGGAGTATTCCGATGGCGGCGCCGATGATTGTCACGAAGATGCTTTCCCACCAGAAGATGCGGCCTATGGAACGTGAGGAGGCGCCCATTGCGCTGAGCGTGGCGAGGTTCCCCTCTTTGTCGAGGACGAGCATGGAGAGGGAGCTGATGATATTGAATGAGGCCACCACGAGGATGAACGCCAGGAGGAGGAAAGTGATCCATTTCTCTATTGAGATCATGCGGAAGTTTATCTCCTGTTGTTGGAGTTTATCCTTGACGACAACGTTATCGGGCATCACGCGGCGTATTCTGTCGCCGAGTGCGGAGGGGTCGACCCCCTTTTTCGCCGCCACTTCGATGGAGGAGGCTTGAGAGGGGTCGTATTGAAGGAGTCTGCGCGCCACGTTTATGTCGACGATCACAAAGTCCTTGTCGTAGTCCGACTGCATGGTTTGGAACACCCCGGTGACGGGTATCTCTTCGCGCATGAATGAAGCGCCGGGGTTCGCCATGTTCACTTGTCCCAGGCGGCGCGGTGCGAAGAGGATGAAGCCGTCGCCGGCGGACTTTCCGGCGTATCTCGCGTATGGTCGCACTCCGAGTCGTATCGCCACGCCGGGGCTTAGCAGCGAATAATAGTGTTTTTCCGCGTTCTCGTCGGCTTTCAGTTCCTCCATGAGGATTTCCTCCTCGGAGAGTTCTTCGTCGCCGTGGAGGGGGTCTGAGGACGCGACGGAGGGGTCGGTGCCCTCATCCTCGGCGTGGGTGGCGGATATGGGGGTGTCGGAGACAAGGAGATACTCCCCGTCGCTCATCACCACCGACTTTATCGCGGTGGCTTTGGCGTAGGTGTCTTGCGGCACCCCTTTGAGCGTCACCGGCATCTCGTGTCCGCTGAAGTAGGCGAGGGCGTTGTCGGTGATTGTGGGGTACGCATAAGCCACCCCCTCCACCGTCAGCACCCTTTGGAGCAGAGAGTCCGCGTTTTCGAATGTCTTCCCCGACGCGGGAGTGACCACGGCGT
>CAYQMV010000113.1:0-2878 GCA_964418705.1 uncultured Sangeribacter sp. | reverse complement strand
AGGATATGTCGCCAAATCCTCTTTGGCGTAAAACGATGAACCCGATGCATCCATTCGTAATTATCGGCTAGGGTCGGAAATAATTGACGGAAATAGGCCGGTTGTTCGTTCCTGATAATCTCTTCGCTTTTCCCGCTAGCTCCGGAGATGTCGAAATTACAGCATACGACCGGAATGGATTGCTGCGACTTACGCTCTAGGACTAAAGCACGCATCAAGAAGCAGATGTCGCCCGCTATGCGTAACTTTTCCTCGTATCCGCCCAGGTCTCGTAACACCTGAGTACGAGTGAATGTTGCTTGATGGCAGACACACTCGCTTCTGTATTGCATTTCATAGAGAGTCACGAACTGAGGCGGAACCTGCCTGGACATAAATTTGTCTCCCTTCACTCGATTCCAACGGCCAAATACAAAGTCGGTGGTTAGTCCTTGTTCGTAGACTTCTCTCACCACCGCGGTCGACGCCAGCGTGTCGCCGGAGTTGAGGAAAAGTACATAATCCCCATGAACGTATTGCAGGGATTTATTCATGGCGTTATAGATCCCCTTGTCACGTTCGGATAGAGTGAAGTCGATTCGGTCTTTATACTGAGCTATAACGTCTAAACTGTGGTCTTTTGACGCGCCATCAATAACGATGTATTCAAAGTCAGATCGGTTCTCCTGATTGATGACGCTGAGGATTGTTTTCTCCAGTCCATCTGCGTTGTTGAGATTGATGGTTACAATGCTGAGTTGCATATTGATCTGTATTTATAAGAGCAAGTCTATTCTTAAGACTTTGCCAGATTTCTAATGACGCGGCAGGGATTTCCTGCTGCGATGACGTTGGGTGGTATCGTTCCGCAGACGACACTACCGGCACCGATTACCGAGTTGTCGCCGATAGCCGTTCCTTTGAGGATGATGCTTCGCGTGCCAATAAAGACATTGTTGCCGATGTGAACCGGAGCAGTCTTGATATGCGTCTTATCATGTCTCAAATCGGGTGAGAGGGGATGCCAGTCGGAGTCGGTTATGAGAACGTTCCCCCCAATCAGGGTGTCCGTACCTATAATGATGTGCTGAAAGGAAGAGATGGTAACCGAGGACATACCCACGTGGTCCCCAATCTCAATGCGTGCGCCCGGAGCGTTGGTCGTGATTCGTGAGCGCACTCCGCATCCTATGTTGTTGGACTTGTAGGATGAACGAATAGTGCAGCTTTCCCCGATGGCGATCGTAGAGTTCGGGACACGCTGAAAGTAGGGGATGCCCCAGCACTGAATACTCCCACGAATCTTCACCCCTTTCATTACGGCGAGTATGGAGGTAATACAGCTACTGCAGAATCTTATGAGCGAGTCCTTACATTCGTGCATTTTTACGAGTAGCATCGCAACGGGGTCTGATAGAAACTTCTTTATTTTGGATGTCATAAGGCTGGAAGGGGGTTACTGGCATTCTGTCATCGTTTGATAGATGTTCATCAGGTCACGAGCAATGTCCGACTGATTGTGCCGAAGTTGTGCTTCTTGGCGTTCGTTGATTGAAAGCCGAGTACATAAGTCGTCATGATTCAGAAGTTCCAAAATATAATCAGATAACATGGCTGTCTCCTCAAACCGATAGAGCATCCCTGTCTGTCGATGGCGGATTAAATCTGCCATACCACCCACATTCGAGGCGATTACCGGTGTGCCTAACAGTTGTGCCTCACATACGGAATTCGAACTGTTTTCAATGACGGAGGGACTGATGAAGGCGCGAGCACCAAGATATTGCTCCACCATTTGCTTCGCATCCAATCGTCCCAGATAGTGTAAGTGTGGCGTCAAATTCAGCTTTTTCGCCATCCTAAGCAGGTAGAAAGCATAAGAGGTCCTTTTTATAGTCGGGGCCGCCAATAGATTATCGCCGGAGATATGTACCCTCAGGTTCGGATATTTCTTGATAACCGGAGGCAAGGCCAGAAACAACTGGTGCAGGGCTTTAATGGGATAATTGGCTTGACTCACAAAGAGGGTAGGCTGGTCAAAGCATCGGCTACGCTGCCACTGCCTATCATAAAACTCTGAACGAAGTGGCTCGTTGCATTTGAAATATCTAACTTCAGGATTAAGGCGGCGACAATGTGCTCGATCCCACTCTGTACGACCTATGACATTCCCGACGTTAGCTATGAGGCGCTGCTCCTTCTCGCCATTATCTACAAACCTTTGACGTTGCTGTGCAAAGGTCTCACGGCGTAAGAAGTCGCGAAGTGTGGTGTGCCTACACCTATCTTTAAAGGAAATGCCTGCGTAGAAATAATTTGCATAAACTGATACCAATCCTTGAATCGAAAGCACCGTGCGTAGTGAATCGCATACGCTTAGGAAGTCAAACGAGTGAGGATATTCAGAGCCATGTATGTGGATGATGTCCGGCTTTATTAGCTCAACAATACGTTGGAAAAGTTGCCGCCTTTCCACTGTGGTAGATGCCTCGGGGAAGAGATAGTGTTTATCTCCATTAACTTCAGCTTCTATTGGCTCTTTGCCCATATATGGTGATACAATGGTCAGCTTTTGCTGTGGAAAATTAGCGCGAAAAGTCTCTCGGTATGCGCTCAACCATCCGCCTATTACCGGAACTGTAAGCCCTAGTCTCTGACAGGCTTCAGGTAGGACGATGTTAATGACCCATATGATTTTCAGTTCTTTTGCCATGGTAGAGTTTCATTTTTATGTTTGAAGAATAGCTGAAAGATTTCTTCATCCGTCTTCTTTCGCAATTGGTTACTGAGGCAAATGGCTACAGCCATCCATATCATGAAGGTCTTGGTGTTGAACGCGTGTAGCCCGAAGGGAAGCATATCAATCAGCTGAATAAGCAGTATCCATGCCGAAGCTTGA
>CAYQMV010000112.1:0-2878 GCA_964418705.1 uncultured Sangeribacter sp. | reverse complement strand
CCCCTTTGGGTGTGAAGGCGGGTCACGGCGCGGGATGTTTCACCGTGGCGGTGGCTACGGGCCCTATCCCCATGGCGGATTTGACTGCCGCCGGCGCGGATATTGTGTTTGAGTCCATGCCCAAGTTCGCGGAGATGTTAGAAGCCTCTCCACAACTCTCTCCTTCAGGAGAGGGGGCTGGATATTAGATTGTTTTTGTTTCAACACCCTTCCCTTAGGGATGGGGTGGGGCTTTTAAAGATATATGGCTGACAACTATTTGGAAAAGAGGATGGAAGAGCTTCAGCGGATGAAGCAGGGAAGACCGATGACGACGCATAGAAGCGGAAGCAGAGTCGGAAACGGACGTGGAAACGGAAATGCGCCTAAGGCTAAGGGTGCGCTCCATAATAAGAGGGTGTTTGTCACCGGTGGCGCGTATGGCATCGGCGAGGCGATGGTGAAAGCGTTCCGTGATGTGGGATGCCGTGTGGCGTTCTGTGATAAGGATCGGAAGCGCGGTGCCGCCACGGCGCAGGCTTACGGCGCAAGGTTCTATCCGTTGGATGTTGTTGATGCCGACGCTCTCTCCGATGCTCTGGAGTCGCTTACCGCGGAGTGGGAGGATATTGATATTGTGGTGAATAATGTGGGGGTGAGTGAGTTCATCCCCCTGACGGAGTGTGAGGTGTCGGATTTTGAGCGTGTGCTGCGCACGAATCTTCTTCCGGTGTTTATCACGGGGAGGTATCTGGCACGCCACCGCAAAGCACGTGCGTATGGCAGAATCATCAATATCGCCTCCACACGCCATGCCATGAGCGAGGCCAACACTGAGGCGTATTCAGCCTCCAAAGGTGCTATCGTGTCGCTCACCCACGCCCTTATGATGTCGCTTTCACCCCTCGGCATCACTGTCAATTCCATCTCTCCAGGCTGGATCGAATGTGATAATTCCTCACTTCGTGAGGAGGATAATCGTTTTCATCCGTCGCTTCGTGTGGGTGTTCCGGCGGATGTGGCACGTCTCGCTCTTTTCATCGCCCATCCCGACAATGATTTCATCAATGGTGAGGATTTCCGCCTCGACGGCGGTGTCTCCCACAAAATGATTTATCCCGAATAGCTATCGGATAGCTCATTCCCCGATCACCCAGCGGTCTACGGTACGCGTGGAGGTGGAGAAATTCACGCCCACTTTGATTACCTTGCGCCCGTCGGAGAGGTATGGGGCGGCGTAACCGCGTTCCTCTATCTGGCGCAACGCCTCCTCCGGGGTGGAGTCTATCTTGATCTCTATTACGTAAATGTACTTCCACGTCTTGACCACAACGTCCGTAGCCCCTTTCGCACTGCGCACCTCGGCGGAAACCTCCTTGTGCAGCAGGTGGAAGAAGAAAAAGAAGAAGCGGTGGTAGTATGCCTCCGTTTTCTCGGCATCCTCCAAGATATTCTTGTCGCCGCGCATATAGGGTATTGAAGCGAGTATTGACTGAAGCATCCCCATAGCCGTGTCTATGTCACCTTTGCGCAGAGCCGCCGAAGCCAACGCGGAGGTGCTGTCCACATCAGTGGACTCCACATCGACATACAGCGGCAGAAGGTTCCTCATCAATCCGACACGCACTTCGCTGTTCGGCACGCCCAAATAGTAGAGGTCGGAATCGGAGTCGTATCCCGTAATGGTCACGTATCCCGATTGGTATAGCAATGGTATTGGTCCCGTCTGCATCTCCAAGGGCGTTTGGAACGTGGATGCCGCCACGGGCTTGATGTTCTCAAGCATCTCCGGGGTGAATTTTCCCTTGCGCTGGTAAACCTTCAGCATCTCTATCAACGCCCTCGGTGTGCCGCTGGCAAACCAATAGCTGCCGATTTCATTTTTCTTAAGTGCGTTAAGCAGACTGAACGGGTTGTAGAGTCCCTCCGAGTCCTCGGAGAAATGGTATCCGTCGTAGTTGCTCTTCAGTTTTTCGAGCATCTCCTCCTTCGTACATTTATACTTCAGAGCCATCTTGGCGATACCCTCCTGGAAATACTCCACCAGTTCGCTCTCCGTTATACCACAGATGGATGTGTAATCGTTGTCGTTTGAAATAATCTCGAGATTGTTTAGTTCGCTGAAGATGCTAGGCTGCGAGAACATGGATATTCCCGTCAGGAACACGAACCGCAGGTATGAGTCGCAAGCTTTCAGCGGAGCGTAGAACTCACGCAGCATCATTCGTATCTCCTCACGCTTCTCCTCATCGTGCAGCACGTCGAGGATTGGAGCGTCGTACTCGTCAATAAGCACCACCACGTTACGGCCGCACTGTTCGCATGCCGTTGTGATCAGCGTTATGAGCCTGTCGCCCAATGCCGACGACACCTCCGTAACGCCGTATATTTTCTCAAACTTTTTTAATTGGTTCCCGAGGCTCTCCTTCATTTCGTCCAAGGGTTTCCCCTTGACGGTGCTGAGGTCGAAATGCAGCACGGGATATTTCGTCCATTCCTTTTCGAGTTTTTCCATCGCAAGACCCTCGAACAGCTCTTTTCTCCCCTCAAAGTAATATTTGAGGGTGCTGCTCAACAATGACTTCCCGAAACGGCGCGGACGGCTCAAAAACACAAATTTCGAGGTGTGCGTCAGCCTGTAGATAAGCTCTGTCTTGTCCACATACACCGCGTTCATGCCACGCAGCTCGCTGAAATCCTGGATTCCTATCGGATATATCGGTCCTAATATCATGGCTTTCTCGTTTTATAATTTGACGTTTACGACGCCTATTATCGTTCCGCAAACATACTAATTTTTTCGCACATTTCAAAATCAATAACAGAGAAATCCAAAATCAATAACAGAGAAATCCAAAATCACAGTGTGGAAATCGAAAGAAGTGATCTATCTCGAAAA
>CAYQMV010000111.1:0-3113 GCA_964418705.1 uncultured Sangeribacter sp. | reverse complement strand
TATATCAGAATTTTATATAACTTTGCGGATAGAAATATCGCTCTCTTACTAAGAGAGCGATATTTTTGTACCTTAACATTTTTGGGTTATATATATCTGATTAGCTGTGGCTTTTGCGATCAATCAGCTGATTGGTTTGGATGGCTGTTCAGCCGCAGGGTGTTGCCAAAATACACTAAAGTTTACTTAAAATAGTGGCGTTGGCTTGGTCTATGACAGTGGTGTCGAGCGAAGCGAGGTAAATTTGTGTGGTGGACTCATTGTCGTGCCCCATAGACTCACTAATCACGGAGATGGAGATATTGCTCATCTTGGCGGCACTACCCCATGAATGGCGACCTACGTAGGTGGTGAGTTTGATTGGCGTGCCGATCATTGCGCCGATCTCTTTGAGCCTGACATTCACTAACCTCAGTGCGTTCCTGTATTCGCGATACTCCCTCCCGGCGGTTTTGATGATGGGGAATATGTAGTCGGAGTCGGGATTGTGGTAGCGGTCGATGATTTCTTGTGTGCATTTCTCAATCTTAATGTTCAGCAGTTGTCCGGTCTTTTGACGGCGATAGGTGATGGTTCCGCATTGCACGTCCTTAAGGCGGAGGTTGGTCATATCCACGAATGTCATGCCGCGGGTGTAGAAGCTGAAGAGGAAAAGGTCGCGGGCAAGCGAGAGTGACGTGTGCGGTGGGAGCTCCAGAGTCTTTATGCGTTTGATGTCGTTGAGAGAGATGGCCCGTTTCGCAGTTTTTCTGATGCCTGTATACACATGTTTGAACGGATACCGCTGCTCGGTCATACCTTTCTCCACCGCCTTATTGTAGACCGCGCGGAGGATGCGCATGTAAAAGGAGGTGGTGTTAGGGCAAAGTCCGCGCCTCATCATCGCACCCTCGTACAATTGCATCTCATTGGAGTTGAGGGCATCAAGCATGATATCTTCACCATCACGGTAATTGCAGAAGCTGTTTAGCGCAGTTTGGTATGTCTCGCACGTGCGTATTTTGCCGCGTTGCCGTAGCTGCTCAATCTCACCTTGCATGAAGTTGAAGAGTGTGTGCTCCCTCAAAATGCGCCGGAACTCCGCAATCACTTCATCGGGAGAGTATGAGTTGCCCCGTTTTTCGAAGTGGTTGATTATGCGGTTTAGTCTTTCCGTATCCCGGCGGATGCTGTCGCGGATGTCGGTCAGTGCTTGATCGCGTGTGGAGTCGCCACCATTTGCAATCATGGATTTAGCATTGTCCCACTCATCGCTGAAGATTTTATAGCCGGTGGTCAGTTGGCGCACAATGCGGTCGTGCGTTATACAGAAGTAGAGGGTTCCCTTGTTGCCGACAGCCGTTGCGGCACGGAATTTAAGTTTTATGGATGTCTTTGTCATAAATCAAGGATATGTTTTATCCATTAGACTTGATTTGGGGAACGAAACGACTTATTTCAAAAACACAAAATGAAATCGTTCAAAAACACAAAGTAAAACACTTCAAAAATACAAAGTAAAATCGTTCAAAAACACAAAATGATTTTGTAATGTCAGATTAAGTTGCTAATTTTGCGGATAGTTATGAAAGAGATGAGGTATCTAAATAGGATTGCCGATCGGACTCTTGAATTGAGACTTGAGGCTTTCGGTGCGGTGCAGATTGCCGGACCTAAATGGTGCGGTAAGACAACAACGGCGGAACGTCGTGCGGAGAGTGTCATCAAGATGCAGGATCCGGATAGACGCGACGGTTATATGGCTGCCGCGCATACTAAGCCATCGTTATTGCTCAAAGGCGCGACGCCGCGGCTTATTGACGAGTGGCAAGTAGCCCCCGTAATATGGGATGCCGTCCGCCATGCCGTGGATGAACGTATGGCGAAGGGACAGTTTATTCTCACCGGATCAACTGTGATTGACGACGATGAGATAATGCACACCGGAACGGGGCGTATCACTAAGATGGCAATGTATCCTATGAGTCTGTTTGAATCTCTTGAGTCAAACGGTTCTATCTCGCTGCGGCATCTTTTTGATGAGCCGGATTGCGATATTGATGGGGAAATGTCGCAGTTATCTGTGGAGCAACTTATCTTTGCGTCTTGCCGCGGTGGTTGGCCGGCATCCCTTGACGATATGAGCGTGGATGCGAAATTGCTTATTGCCAAGGATTATGTGGATGAGATTTGCAACAAAGATATTTCAAGGGTGGATAGGACTCGCAGAAATCCGTCGTTGGCGCGGCCGATTCTCCGCACCTATGCCCGGAACGTCTGTACGCTTGCGAAAAAAAGCTCGATGCTCGCCGATGTGTCGGAAGAAATGGAGGGAACATCCATGCCCACGTTTGATGATTATGTGGGAGCGTTGGAGAGGCTGTTTGTCATAGAGGATATTGAAGCATGGTCACCAGCCATTCGCTCAAAAACGGTGATACGCACCGGGAAGAAACGTTGTTTTGTGGACCCGTCTATCGCCGTGGCGGCGTTGGGTGCGTCGCCGGAGAGCCTGGAATTGGATTTAAACACTTTCGGATTTATATTTGAGTGTCTTTGTTTCCGTGATTTGCGTGTGTATTCGCAGGCTCTTGGCGGACGTCTGTCGTATTATCATGACCGTCTTGGACTGGAGGCGGATGCCGTTTTGCACCTCAATGATGGGCGTTATGCCTTGATAGAGTGTAAGCTCGGTAGCCGTGAAATAGAGGAGGGTGCGAAGCATCTGCTTAAAATTAAACGTCTTATTTCGGAGAAGAACAAAGCGAATGGAAAGACAGTACTTCGTGAGCCGGATTTATTGGTTGTTATTACCGGAGGTGAGATGGCTTATACACGAGAGGATTGCGTCAAGATTGTCCCCATCGGCTGCCTAAGAGATTAGACCGGTATGACAAAGAGATAAAAAACCAACTGTTACCTTAAAGGTTACACATAGTCAAAGGTAGGGTGAAAATCAATGTTTATAGGGGGGTAATGTCAAGATAGTAGGGTAAAAATCGAAGAAAAGTAGGGTGGAAATCGCAAAAGATAGGGCGAAAATCGCAAAAGGTAGGGAGAAAAATGCTATATTTGCCGAAAAAATCAGCGTTATGAGCAGTAAATTACAAGATCTGGTAGGGAGATACCGTCAG
>CAYQMV010000110.1:0-3114 GCA_964418705.1 uncultured Sangeribacter sp. | reverse complement strand
CCACACCATTGTCGCTCATGTCGGCTTGGAACGTGCGGGCTTTGCGGAGCGACGTG
Source organism: uncultured Sangeribacter sp. (assembly GCA_964418705.1). GTDB lineage: Bacteria > Bacteroidota > Bacteroidia > Bacteroidales > Muribaculaceae > Lepagella. The sequence continues at coordinate 3,058 of CAYQMV010000110.1, read as the reverse complement.
TCTTGCGGCGATACGTAAACGAGGGGAGCACAGTTTTCCGTGTGGCAGTCATTCTCAGTTTCCGGGGAGTAAGTCGCGGCTTTTATTTTTCCTTAGCAAAGTTAGGGCGCTAACTCAACGCTCTCTAAATGCAGGTTCGCCGTTCTGTCTCGCATCCCGACCGTTGACAGCACTTATTATCCAATCCTTTATTACGCAGCACTTTTCAAATGAAAGTGGTACAACATCAAGCAACTAATCGGCATCGCTAAAGAAGCGAAGCTCCGCAACTCCGCGCCCATCAAGTACCATATCGAAGTCGGTGCAAAATATTGGGAATCAATATTCCGTGCCGAGGGCATCACCGACCGCCGCAAGCAGCAGGAGCGCATCGTCACCGAGAAGCAGTCAATTCTTGATTTCCTGACCGGTGCAGAGAACAGCGGCAAAGCCTGGTTCTCCATGTTCTACATCTCGCCCGACAGATACAAGCCCAGTTGGTGGGCTATCTGAGGGGAGGGTCGTTTAACTCGCGAAGATTGGCCGACATTGTAAATTTCATCCGACAGTCGGAGAACGACTTCAAGGAATGGCATCAGTCAGCAACGGCTACACTGTTTGCTCCACCCGTATTCCGAAACGACAAAAAGTCGAGCGGCTATTTCTTTTAAAAACTAAACCCGATAGCTTGACGAGTCAGGGGCTACCGGGAATCAAATCTTTCTGAAAGTGTTTAACCAAACAATTCGGAATGGCTGCCTAATCGAATTAGTTTCACAACATCTGAAGCCACATCAAACCAAATCAATAGATAGTCACCTTGAATGTGGCATTCCATATGTCCGGCATAATCTCCAATCAGCATGTGTGCATGATATTCCGGTGGAATTTCAACGCCTGTCTTCAGATAATTGTCTATGAAATCATAAAGTTCTCTCAGTTTCTTCGGCTGATTGGCGTATCGTTTCAGGTCCTTCTTGAACTGTTTGCCGCTCTTTATCTCTTTCATTTAACGCCTAAAGAACTAAGGAATGATTCATAGCTATCCATATTGACAGTGGTGAGAGTTGATTCATCCTGCGCTTCCTTCATTGCAGCCACCGTTGTAGCATTGGGAGTATTATATGCTACATCCATAAGAATGGTTTCCACATAGTTGTTGAGGCTGCGATTATCTCTCGCTGCCAATTGTTTGAGACGATCCAAAAGTTCAGTACGCAGTCGGAACATTGCCGACTTCCTGTTTATTGCTACTTCCATAGTGCTATCATTAATACTGCAAAGTTATATCCTTTTTATTTCACGAACAAATATTTTCGCTAAAAGTTTGTGCATAACGCTGAAAATGGTTATATCGCATCCCGCTTTCCGGAGTTTCTTCAGCCGCTATCGAGCGGCAACGACAACCTCCTTGGCGCTGCCCCTAAGGCTTGTTGGCTTGTTCCAAGACTACGGCACAGGCTCAAACACGCCACGTGGCAACCCCGGTGACATAGGTCGAGCCAACCTCGCTCGCCGCTTCGTTACATAATCCATGAATTATTCGTACCTTTGCAGTATGAGAAAAGTTAGTAGAGAAATGCCGGAAGAATGGGCACTCAAAGAAGTGTTTGCCAAGGCTCCGTATGTCACCGTAAGCATGGTTACTCCTGACGGTGAACCCTATGCAGTTCCTTTGTCATTGGCTATGACCGATGACAAAACGTTCTATTTTCATTGCGCTCACGAAGGTAAGAAATCGGATATTTGGGCAGCTAATCCGGTTGTTTGGCTTAGTGCTGTAAGTAAATGTAAACCAACTGTCGGTCCGAAGGACGGCAGTTTTACCCTTGAATTTCGTTCGGCTACAGCCAAAGGCGTTGTCGAACTCGTAACCGACCGCGACGAACAAATCAAGGGGCTGAGAGCCGTTTCGGAACGTTTCCTTCCACGTCACATGGATGCTTTTGATGCCGCCATCGAGCGCAGTTTGTCGCGCACAGCTGTTTATCGCATTACACTTTCCGAACCTGCTGTTGGCAAACGTAAGCAGTACGATGCCAATGGAGATGAGATGAAATACGGTCGCATGGAATAGTCATACCAATTCAAAACCTCATAAGCCTCAAGTCAATCTCGGTTGCCTTGGGGTTTTTCAGTTTCGTCACCTAATCTATAGGGAGTACGAAATTCCTGCTTGCAGGAATGGTGTGGGGGATTGGTGGCAGTCAAAATTTGCCACTAATAGAGTTCGATTTTATCGAAATGTATCGTGTGAATTTTCTCAAAAGCGAACTTCGATCCTACGGGCGTTGAGGGGAGTCCTATCCCTTCATCTGTTCGCGCAGGTCGTTTTTGAGGGATGAATAGTTAGGACAGAATTGGCGGACGATGCTCCAAAACATGGGGGAGTGCGTCGGTTCGATGAGGTGGGCGAGTTCATGCACCACCACGTAGTCGAGATACTTCCGCGGCATACGCGCGAGGGCGGCGTTCAGGGAGATATGGCTCTTCTCCGGGCTGCATGACCCCCACCGCGTTTTCATGATTTTAATGCTGAAACGTTTCAGAGTCACCTCCATGGCCCGCTCCATCATCGGGATGTAGTCGTTGAGGTATTTGCGCATCCGCTCCACGTCGGAGTGGGTGGGGCTGATGCCTATGTCGCTGTGGGAGACCAGGGCCTTGAGCCGCATCTCCACCATATTGTCGTATTCCTCTTCGAGCTTATCCATAATCTGATGGTCGCTCATCCCTTTGGGATGGGTGACATGGATAGTGTTGGGATCCTTGGGCGACACCTTGATAGTCACGTTTTTAACGTCCTTCTCATATAGCATCACGTCAAGGTCGCGATAGGTGATAATCTTTATGTTGTAAATTTTGTAAGCCATCTTTCGAATGCAAAAATAATGAAAATATTTCACAGATTAAATATTTACAATCAAATTTTTACAGCAAAATATTCACAGCCAAATAATTACGACTATATTTTCAATCAAGTGTTTTACATTCAGAAAAAAATTCGTAACTTTGCCAACGCAAAGCCGCAATAGCTCAGTTGGTAGAGCATTTCATTCGTAACGAAAAGGTCCCGGGT
>CAYQMV010000109.1:0-3207 GCA_964418705.1 uncultured Sangeribacter sp. | reverse complement strand
AGGCGACGCGACTCGGCGCGCACCGTCGTCACACCCGCCTTGCGCTTGCTGCCCAGGGTGACCGTCACGCGGTAGTTACCGTCCGGCACGTTGACCGAGAAATAGAACGGCGCATTGGACTTGCCGTCCCACGCCGGCTGCAGGTCGTAGCCGTAGCCGATGCTGTCGGCATAAATCGTTGAGGAGTTGACGGCAATCACGCCGGCCGCCGGTTTCTTGTTTACAAAATCGAATTGATATTCAGTGCGTTCCACGCGCTCAGCATGAGCACACAGCGAGGTGACCGCAGTCAAAGCTGCCGCCAGCACCAATCGATTCATGGTAGAATGCATCATGTGTTTAGTTGTGTTATTGTGTAAATGTTTGGAATGTATCCGTTACCTAAAGCTTTGCTTTTTCGGCGGTAAAGGTAACCATTTTCCACGGAACACAACTTATTTTATGTCAAAAATTAAAAGATACAGCAACCGCAATGAATAAAACGCGAGGGAAAGGTACATTTAGCAGGAAGTTTACTCATGGTTACGGGAGGAGTGGGATTGATAGTCCTGCCCCGTCCGAATGTGCACAATACCCAGCGTTTGCAAATCGTGAAAACTCAATGGGCTTCACCTTTGTGAAAAGAGAAAAAAGAGCATCTTGAAGAATAGAACCAGCCCAATTATAGTACCAATAAAACAAGCCCAACCATGTTCATTCTTCGGCTTTGGATCATCTTTGAAGGTGACTTTGACATGTATTATTGTCTCCTTGGGTTCCTCTTCAATAGGTTCAACCTTACACGATTCTTCAGTAGAGCTATTTTCGGTATTCATTAGAGTCGATTTTCGGTTAAAAAGATGTTTTTGCTAATCATTTTGAATTGAAACGTTGCAAATGTAAGCAGATGTTTACATTTTGGCCCGATAAATATGAAATAATTTTCAATAAACTATCGCTAAGTTTAAAAATACTATAAATTTGGCACCCATAATAGGTCCAATCGAGACTTACCTCTGACCTCTAGTATTGAATCGTCAAGTTTCGAGATTACCTTTATTGAACAGGACTAAGGAAGGTTACTTCTGGGGCGTATTTCACGAACAGAAACAAAGGTAGCCTTCCTTTTACTTTGGTTTTCATTGGCATGGAACATGAGCTATTGACTAGAGTCGCATTGTGCTATCAAGCATTATATGTAGATGTCATTCGAGGAACACTTGATCGGTCTGGTAACGAGACCACTCAAGTCCTAACATTTATTGCCCACCTTAAAGAGCGGGGCATCCAAGTAAATCAAGAACTACGGCAGGCACTATGCACGGTTGACCCGGCTACGCTCGAAGACAGTATGGCCATTATAGATGATGTCCTGGATGATGCCAGAAAACCAAGCAGAACAAAGGAGCTGCAACTATTTACCCGCCTAGACTTGTTATGTGTTTTCAAGACTCTTCTTACCACCACGGCTCCTCTTGATTCCGCCCAAAAAGCATCTCTAAAGCGCCTGCTCATAGTTTTTAATCTACCGGTAAATATTACAATCGAACGGAAAGAAGTTCTTATGATGGTTCTCCACCACCTATTGGTACATCATAAAATGGATCAGGCTCAGGTCTTAGTGCAATCGCCCAAGGACATACTTCGTTATCTTGGGTTCGAAAAAACAGGACGAGCACAAATGATTGAACCCAAGACACTGGTATCGCAAAGCCAACGTTTTTATGAATCCATGTTCGGGTCACTTGACAAATTCGAATCGGCGACCTGCGAGATGAAGAAAAAGTTGAAGCTAAAATACAGCCGAAAAGAGTGCCAACAGATAGCAAGCCTCCTAAACAGCCTACCCATAAGCGCACCTCAGGCCGCTAAAGAGATGCACCCAAAGCGAGAGTTGTGGGTGCGATACATTCGAGCGCTACGGCTGGGGGAATATTCTCGTCGTAAGGGGTACAACCATTTGGCTGAAATTCTAGATATTTTCTACAAGCAAGACTATCGGACCTGGCAGGGACAGATAGACCGATTGCGGCGCTATCAGAGAGCGGATGATGTATTGATGATGCTGAAACAAGAGCCGGGAAAGTTTGCCAAGTGTTTATTCTCTACCCTATTGAGATTCGGTTGTGAGGTCACACTGAACGCCTTCTGTGAAGTGGTAGAGGTCATACCGACACAACGGCTGCTTCTTCTGAGCGACCTAGCACCCAGCTATTTTGACACTAATGCCGTGAGATGCGTGCACTCTATCACCGGAGTTTCACACACTCTTGCCCCACACCCTCTTCTATCACGATACAGTACGCTTGAACGTGAAAAGATAGTCAACCGAATACAAGAGGTTATCAAACAATCCATGAGCAGACGCTTCTATCAAACAGAGCATTTCCGGCACAAAGTATATATTGCGCCCCAATGGTTTGATATCCCAATCAGTGCGGTTCACGCCCGAATCATTCAAGATTCCGCCCGAGTCCTGCATGGTACCCGATTTCATGTTACAGGGAATAAGGTGCGCTTCTTCTTACAATGGGGACAGGGACTCCATGCGCAACATCTCGATATAGATCTAAGTTGTGATATAGCGTATCCCGATGGGCATACGGAGGTATGTGATTTCTATACTCATATCGCAGTTGGAGCACTCCATTCTAGACCTATGTGGTCTATACCGGAAATGTCAGGCACTGCAGAGTATATAGAATTAGACATAGCACAATTAGTACGCGCTAATGCACAATACATAACGTTCTATTGTAATTCATTCTTTCATAAAACCTTATCCCCGAACCTTTTCGTCGGATGGATGCAGACATCCTACCCGATGAATATATCAGAGAAGAAAGGCGCGACATACAATATGTCCTGCGTGCAGCAGAGAGTAAAAGTTGGTGATGAAAACAACCTGGATAAAGGAATTATATTCGGAGTCCTTACTATTGCTTCTAGAGAAATAACCTGGCTAGAAATACCTTTCAACACACAAAAGACAACAGAATGCAATGCTATATTTATTGAGTCCCTATTGCGGAGACTTCGTGCAAAGATCAGTATGGGCGAACTCCTAAACCTCAAAGTTGCATCTCAAGGCCTGGAACTTACTTCCAATATAAATGAGGCAGACGAGGCTTACCCCATCTCATGGGCAATGAATACCACTGAGTTGGATTATCCAAGGATGTTTCAAGGATATTGAGTCTAAAATCAACGATTCGCTGAGGAATGTTC
>CAYQMV010000108.1:0-3301 GCA_964418705.1 uncultured Sangeribacter sp. | reverse complement strand
TACGTGCTGAATCCATTGGATTTGGGCTTTCTCCAGACGATAGTCTTCATTTTGGTGATCGCCTTTTTGGTGCAGCTGCTGGAGATAGTGATGAAAAAGACGGTGCCCTCGCTCTATCAGGCGTTGGGAGTATTTCTGCCGCTGATCACCACCAACTGCGCCGTGCTCGGCGTGGCTATCCTCGTGATTCAGAAGGGCTACAACCTTATGGAGTCGCTCACCTACGCCGTAGCCACCGCCGTGGGCTTCACCCTCGCCTTGTGGATTTTCGCCGGCATACGCGAGCAGCTTGAGCTTGTGGAGCTTCCGCGCGGCATGAAAGGGGTGCCCATCGCGCTTATATGCGCCGGAATCCTCGCCCTCGCGTTCATGGGTTTCTCCGGAATAAAAGTGCAATAGCGGCTCTGTCCGCCGACAAATAACAGGGGCTTTAACGCTTTTCCGCGTTAAAGCCCCTAATTCTTGACCTATCGTTCTATTAAACTAACGTACTTTGGTGTCAGGATGCGAACGCTTATCTGACACCGTCGCCGCCACAGGAGGAGCATCTGATGGAGCCGTTGCCGCCGCAGGCGTAGCAAGCGGAGGAATAGAGTCCCCATCCTATTGAGCCGCTGCCCCCGCACGAGTAGCAGCTTTTCTCACCACGTCCGTCGCAATCGGGGCATGTGCCCTCTTGGCTGATATAAATCGAAGCCCCCACGTTATCCTCCGACACGTTGACCCTGCCGGAGCGTGTGTAGCCCTCATTCTCATCAACCACGAGGGTGAAACCGCCATCCTCCATATCCTCCAGTCGGCAAAAATCGGGATAAGAGATATCCTGTGAAGAGCCGTCGGTCTCAATATCCACGCGCGCGCTGCCCCCGTCGGTATCGAACGCGAGACTGCTCTCCGACAACCGGAGATAGCGCGCCGCACCATACTGCCCCACGGGCAACGCCCGCACCACCTTCCCGGAGGTGATGGTGATATGGTCTTCGCGGTCAGCTCCAGTGGTGTTGGGTTCACACTCCACCACGAAACCACTTTCGTGTTCCTCGATATTCACCCATGATGGTTTATAGCTCACCTCCCAGATGTAGCCGTCGTAGTCGATATTCACCTCCGCGCTCTCGCCACCCTTGGAGAATAGCAGCCCTTGGACGTTGAACGTCATATATGTGGTGGAATTGATGACGTGCCGTCCCCATAGAAAGAGGATGGCGATAATCACCACCACGGCGATAATGACGCGCTTCAGTATTTTCCCGCCACGCTTTTTAGGTTTCTCCCCGTCGGGGACGCTCGTCTCCGCAGGCTTGAAATCCGCGGCACCGGTGGAGACACCCTCGAATTTGGGCGGAACCGCCACCTCGGGAATCTCCACAAGCTTGCCTCCGCACTCCGTGCAGAAGTTCATGTCGTCGGGGAAATTTTTATTGCAATTGCCACAATGTTTCATAATGTTTCAGCTTCTCTCTATTACACCTTAATCAATACTTCACTTTATCTCGTTTCAGTTTATCTCTGTTACAGCTTCCAATTGTTTCAGTTTATCACTGTTTCATTTTCAATTTCTTCACCTCATCGAGACCCATGTTTATCAGAATAAGCACCACGATCCAAACAAGCACGATCAGACCGATAAGCTTCAGATATCCCATAAACAGCGGAGCGTCCCAGAGTCCGTGCAGCACCACGGGGATTGCGAAAATCTTCCAGAAGCGGTTGCTGCTGAAGACATCGGAAGTGAGCGGTCCGGAACCCTTGGCGATGATGAGCGCGGCGCCGGATATGGCTGCCCACGCCACGTGTCCGCCGGGGGCTAAGAGTCCGCGGAGATAGATGCTCGATGTCACCCTGTCCATCATCACATCCGTGGGGATATCCACACCGTAAGCCCCGGCGAGATTCGAAATCTCCACTATCGGGCGCAGCGCATAGCCGGCGGACTCAAACGCCGCGAACCCGGCGCCCACGCACGCTCCCACAAGCAGTGCGCTGAGGATGTAGTTGCACGAGGCGAGTTTCCTTATCAAGACATAGACGATGATCAGCTTGCCGACCTCCTCAATCACACCCACCATCATGGCTCCCCATGTGGAGGAGAGATCAGAGTCCACGAGATCGAGACTGAACAGGAACAGCGTGACCACAAGCGACGCACACCCCCCGATCAGGAAGTATTTCATCACATTGTAGACGCTGATGTTTCTGAACGCGTTGACCTCCAAGAACATCACCATGGTGGTGAAGGGCACGGCGAAGGATCCGACTATGATAAGTCCCGGATACGCGTTGGAGTTGGAGAACACGATGCTACAGATATATAGCAGCACATACGTCACCACGAAGCAGAGGAACACCCGGCTATAGAGCCATGGTTTGGGCCACGTATCGGAGACCTCGCTGAGCGCGGGCGTAGTCTTCGAGGTGCCGTAGATGAAGATTTCCTCCGCCTCCTCGGTGCTATGCTTTTTAAACACGCTGGAGAAGAGGTCCTTCCAATTGAGGTTCACCGCATTCTCGTTTCCGATATAGTCGTTGATACCTCCGACAAACCCCGACTTCTTTCCCTCCGGGGCCTTCGCTCCGCTTGCGCCACTTGCAGTCGCTCCGCTTCCTTTCGCTTCGCTTCCGAATGTTCCGGCTCCGCCCGCATCCTCTGCTTTGCGCACCGCTTGTCCGCAATGTCCGCAGAACGCGCTTCCCGGAGTCACTTCCTTTCCACAATTACTACAATATGCCATATTATATATTATTTTACTATTATCTAATTCAAGCTTCGGATTTAGGATTCCCCGATCACCCAGCGGTCGACGATGCGCGTGGATGTGGAGAAGTTCACACCCACTTTGAACACCTTTCGTCCATCGGAGAGGTAGGGGGCGGCGTAGTCGCGTTCCTCAATCTGACGCAACGCCTCCTCCGGGGTGGAGTCTATCTTGATCTCTATGACGTAAATATACTTCCACGTCTTGACCACAACGTCCGTAGCCCCTTTTGCGCTACGCACCTCGGCGGAAACCTCCTTGTGCAGCAAGTGGAAGAAGAAAAAGAAGAAGCGGTGGTAGTACGCCTCCGTTTTCTCGGCATCCTCCAAGATATCCTTGTCGCCGCGCATATAGGGTATGGAGGCGAGTATTGACTGAAGCAGCCCCATAGCCTTGTCTATGTCACCTTTGCGCAGAGCCGCCGAAGCCAACGCGGAGCTGCTGTCCACATCAGTGGACTCCACATCAACGTACAGCGGCAGAAGATTCTTCATCAATCCGACACGCACTTCGCTGTTTGGCACGCCCAAATAGTAGAGGTCGGA
>CAYQMV010000107.1:0-3315 GCA_964418705.1 uncultured Sangeribacter sp. | reverse complement strand
CGCGTCTTGAGAGTGTTCTACTATAATTGGTTGTGGAAGTTCTGGGGCAACATCGTCTACTTCGACCATAACTTCGAGGGAGCTCCCTATCTTGGCACCCAATACACCGCCGACGAGGTCTATAAATTCATGATCGAGGACCTCGAGGGGGCTATCGCCATCAACGCGCTCCCCATGAAGGAATCCGCCGAGAACTACGGACGTGTGACCAAGGCCATGGCTTATATGCTCTACGCCGAAATCGTGATGTACCAAAACGACACCGAGCGCTACGCCACCGCCTTCAACTATATGAAGGAGATCATCAACAGCGGCAGCTACAGCTTGAACCCCGACTACGCGTCGATCTTCAGAGAGTCCGGCGAGTGGTGCAATGAGTCAATCTTCGAAATCAACTATAAGGACGACAACGCCATCCGCGACTGGAGCAATCCCCGCGCCGCCGGCGGCACCGTCCTCCCCACATTGCTAAGCCCCAACGGATGGTCCGCCGGCACCGCCGGCCACGACAACGGATGGGGATTCTGCCCCGTGCGTCAGGAGACTTACGATCGTTATGACGCCGCTGACGCGCGCCGCGACGCCACTTGCTGGAACGCCGCCGCCGTGGGAGACTACAACAAACGTTACCAAGACACCGGCCTCTTTCTTGAGAAATATTGCGCCCACACCGGCGACAACGCCGACCAAAAAGCATCTTCGGAGCTTAACTGGAACAACAACCTCCGCATCTACCGCTACGCTGAGACACTCCTCAACGCCGCTGAATTGGTGCTCCGCGGTGCCGGCTCCGGCGACGCCCAGGGTTATCTCGACCAAGTGCGCACACGCGCCGGCTTGGCTTCAATCCCCGCGACTATCGACAACGTGATCGAAGAGCGTCACCTCGAGTTCGTAGGTGAGGGTAAACGCTATTGGGACCTTATCCGTTCCGGAAAAGCGGCTTCAGTGCTCGTGCCCGACCAATATGGCTACCGCACCAACTCCTGGACTGAGTCGAAGAAATATCTTCCCATCCCGCAGAGTGAAATAGACAAGGCCCTCGGCACTATGACTCAAAACAACTATTAATCATCTCAACTCATTTTAAACCCCGGAACAGCCTTCGGACTGTTCCGGGACAATCCCAAAACATTATTAGGATAATTCCAAATGAAAAAACTTATAAGCAAAATATTTTCGTTGGTTTTGATTCTCGGCGGCGTGGGATTCACTTCATGTTCTCCGGAGTCATACGAGGGGGTGGACTATAATAAGATTCCCCAGGCCAGCGATATCGACGTGACAGTGACCGTCGACCAAGAGACTAACGAATACACATTGACGCTCAACACTCCGGGCGTTTATCCCGTGTGGACAATCCATACCTCCGACACCAAGACGGAGATCTCCACGCGCAACAACTATAAGGGCATCCTCACCATCGCCGGATCCTATCCCGTGGAGGTGAGAATAGGCAACCACCATGGTATCAGTGAGGGGTCGAAGACTCTCTACATCGATATTGAGAACACACTCGTGGATTTCGCGCCCTATATCCGCCGCCTCACCGACGGCGACAGCAAGAGATGGCGTATCGCTTCCGACAAAGCCGGACACTTGGGTTGCGGCGAGTCGGGCAGCGATGGTCTCAACTGGTGGTCGGCACAGGCGAACGAGAAAGCCGGCACCGGTCTGTATGAGAACCGCTTCATCTTCTCAGACAACGGCACTTCCGACGGCGGTGCGTACACCTACGACCCCGCCGACAGCGGCACCGTCTATGTCAACACCGGCGTGACAGACCTCTCCCCGTATTCCGATTACAACACCGGCGACGGCAACGACTACTCCGCCCCCGCGTCTGTGCAGAACACTACCTTCCAACTCAAACCCGAAGGCACCGAGCTTTATCTTGCGTTCCCCACCGGCACTCTCCTGGGTTATATCCCCAACGCCGACGCGGTAAACAATCCTAAGTATAAAGTAAACTCCATCAGCAACGACGCCATCGAACTCACCGTGGACAACGGCTCCATCGCATGGCACTATATCCTCGAAATCGAGGGTGAAGCTCCCTTCTCCGGATTCGTTTATAACTCCGAGTTCAATATGTGGCGCAAGGCCAATGTAGCCGACCCCACGTTCTACTATGCTCCCGGATGGGGACAAATCGCCGATCCGGCATACGAGTACAACGACGGCACTTACACCGTCACTCTCCCCACCGCCACTTCCGACGTTTGGCAGGCCCAGATGCACCTTGTCTCTGACATTGCCACATCTTCCGCCAACAACTACGACTTCTCCGTGGTGCTCAACTCCAACACCGACCACCCGCACGTGACCGTGAAGCTTGTGGACTCCACCGACGACAATGTCTTCTATTTCGCCGACGCTGTCGCCCTGAAGGCCAATGAGGATTACGTGTTCTACTACTACGACATGCCGGGTATCGACATCAACGCCGTGAAGCTCGTGCTTGACTTCGGCGGCAATGCCGACAACACTAAGGTGACCGCCTCCAACATCGTTTTGAAGAACCATGCCGACGACGACGGCACCGTGGTGCCCGTAGTCACCGAGCCGGATGTGGATTGGGTGGACTTCGCCGGCGCTGCCAACCTCTGGTATGGTTGCTCCTACACTAACTTCTTCTACTATGCCCCCAATTGGGGACAAATCGCCGATCCGGAATTGACCATGAAGGATAGCGGATTCATCGTGAGCCTCCCCAGCGCCACTTTCGAACAATGGCAGGCACAGGTACACTTCACCACCAATATCCCGACATACACCGCACAGAAGTATGACTTCCGCGCGACACTCATGTCTAACAAAGACATCAATGGTGTCACCATCAAGCTCACCGATGCCACCAGCGACGACGTCTTCTACTTCACCGAGCGTGTGAACCTTCCCGCTTACGAGGAGGTGGTCTTCAAGAGCGTCCTTATGGAGGGCATGAATATCGACAACCTCAAACTCGTGTTCGACTTCGGTGGAAACCCCGACGGAACAGAGGTGGAGGTTTCCAACATCATCCTACAGCAACATGTGGGTGAATAATCCAACGGGGGACGCTTTCGCGGCGTCCCCCATCCGCCATTATAAAATTTGCCCTATACGCATAAATCTCATTATAATGGAACTACAATGAATTAACTGCAAGAATAATATTGAATATTACGTAAGGATTATTTGTAGAACAATCATTATTGCTTTGACCCCCGCGCCCCTCTCCGGCACGGGTTTTTTTATGCGAATTATGAATGGAGAATTATGAATTATGGGTCTGTAACGTTTGGGGAGCTACCCACCCCAAACGTTACAGAC
>CAYQMV010000106.1:0-3424 GCA_964418705.1 uncultured Sangeribacter sp. | reverse complement strand
ATGATTTTGAGGTGCGAAGCGGGGAACGCCACAGCCAAGAAATAGTTGTACTCCTCTTTGCCGGTGTGATGGGGGTTGTTTTTCGCTTTTTCAGCGCCCACAAGAGCGGCGGCGGCACTGCGGTGGTGTCCGTCGGCGATATACATGTTGGGGATTTTGGCGAACTCCTCAGTGATTTGGGCGATGGTGGCATCGTCGTCGATCACCCAGAAAGTGTGGCCGAAACCATCGGGGGCAACGAAATCATACTCGGGAGTGCCGGCGGTGACTCTCTTGATGATAGCCTCAAGGGCCTCATTGTCGGGGAATGCGAAGAACACAGGCTCCACGTTAGCGTTGTTCACGCGCACGTGTTTCATGCGGTCCTCCTCCTTATCACGGCGGGTAAGCTCATGTTTTTTGATGCGACCCTCCATGTAGTCATTCACCCATGCGCCGATTACGAAACCATATTGGGTTCTACCCTCCATAGTCTGCGCATAGATGTAGTAGCACTCTTTCTTATCTTGCACGAGCCACCCTTTCTCTTGGAACTCGTGGAATTTCTCCACTGCCTTCTCATAGACTTTGGGGTCATGCTCATCGGTGCCGGGTTCGAAGTTGATCTCCGGTTTGATGATATGATAAAGTGATTTAGGATTACCCTCAGCCTCTTTGCGTGCCTCTTCACTGTTAAGCACATCGTAGGGGCGTGAAACTACCTCCTCCACCATCTCTTTGGGAGGACGTACACCTTTGAATGGTTTTACTACTGCCATGGTTGATTTAAGATTTTTATTTGGATTTATTATTTGAATTTTTATCCGTATTTATTTTTTGGATTCATCAGCGGCGTATTGTCTGCTCGCGGTCGGGGCCTACGGAGACAATCACGATAGGCGCGCCAAGCTCCTTCTCAAGAAACGCCACATAGTCGTTGAACTCCTGAGGGAACTCATCGGGGGACTTCATCGCGGTCATATCCTTGCACCATCCGGGGAACTCCCTATATATAGGTTCTATTTCCACCGCATCGGCATCGAAGGGGAAATGGTCGGTCTCCACACCGTTCACTTTGTATCCCACGCATGCTTTAATCACGGGGAACTCATCGAGCACATCGCTCTTCATCATGATAAGCTTGGTGACACCGTCGACCATCACGGCATACTTGAGAGCCACGAGGTCGATCCATCCGCAGCGGCGTTCACGTCCGGTGACGGCACCATACTCATGGCCCTTGTCGCGGATGCTCTTGCCGGTCTCATCGAAAAGTTCCGTGGGGAAGGGTCCGCTGCCCACACGGGTGCAATATGCTTTGAAAATGCCATACACATCGCCGATTTTGTTGGGGGCTACGCCAAGACCGTTGCATGCGCCGGCAGCCACAGTGTTGGAGGAGGTGACGAAAGGATATGAACCGAAGTCCACATCGAGCATCGTGCCCTGCGCTCCCTCGGCGAGGATTTTCTTACCCTCCGCCAAAGCTGAGTTCACATAATAGTCGGTGTCGGTGAGCCGATAGGAACGGAGTTGGTTCACCGCGTCGAGCCATTGTGACTCAAGGGCAGCGAAATCCGCGGGAACAGCGAAGTTCATCTGCTGCAACAGACGGATATGGCGTTCTTTGGCGGCGGCGTACTTCGCGTCGAAATCGAGTTCGAGGTCGCCCACGCGCAAGCCATAGCGCGACACCTTATCTGTATAGGTGGGACCGATACCCTTTCCGGTAGTGCCGATCTTCCCTTTACCCTTAGCGGCTTCGTTGGCGGCGTCGAGCAGACGGTGGGTGGGGAGAATGAGATGCGCTTTACGCGAAATGCGTAAAATCGCCTTCAAATCCACGCCTGAAGCGATAAGTTCGTTGGCTTCATTAATAAACAACAGCGGATCAAGCACCACGCCATTGCCAATCACATTGACAGTGTCTGCCTGAAACACTCCGGAGGGAATGGAACGGAGCACATGCTTTTGGTTATTAAACTCAAGGGTATGCCCCGCATTGGGACCACCCTGAAAGCGAGCTACTATCTCATAGGCGGGCGTAAGAACGTCGACCACCTTTCCTTTGCCTTCGTCGCCCCATTGGAGGCCTAAAAGCACATCTAACTTTTCCATGGTGCAAAGGTAAAAAACGCTTTTGAGATAAGCAAATTTTTTTTTATCAATAAAAAGCAGTAATTTTGCGGAGTGCAAACGACACAAAACGTGGCATCCATGAAAAAGACAAACAAACTAACCCTCTTCGCCCACCTGGCGGCGATAATCACCCTCACCGGATGGGGCTGTTCTTTCCTATCCACCAAAGTATTGATGGAGAATGGAGGTTTCACTCCGGTGGAGATGTTTTCCTTCCGCTTCGCTGTGGCTTACATCCTTCTCCTCGCCATCACATTCAAAAAAATCAAAGCCAACAACTGGCGCGACGAGCTCAATTTTCTCCTCTGCGGAGTTTGCGCCGGATCCCTATACTTCATCACCGAGAACTTCGCGCTCCAAAACACCACCTCGGGGAATGTGTCGCTGTTAGCGTCGATTTCCCCTATCTTCACCGCCATACTCATGGCGATATTCTTTAAGGTGAGGATAACCCTCGGAGTGGTGGTGGGTTCGATTTTAGCGTTCATAGGGTGCGGCTGCATAATCTTCAGCCACGGCGAAGGGCTGCAAATAAACCCCATGGGCGACCTCCTCGCGATATGCGCGGCGCTCAGCTGGGCCACATACAGCATCGCCGTGAAGAGCCTGATTCCCCACTACACCACCCTATTCATCACACGAAAACTCTTCTTCTACGGCGTGGTGACTTCGCTCCCTCTCCTATTCTATCAGACTCCGCTCGACACTATGGGCGACCACCTCATGCTCCTTCTCGACATCCACAACACACAATATATCCTCAACTTCCTTTTCCTCGTGGTGATATGCTCCGTGACCTGCTATCTCCTCTGGAACGAAGTGATGAAGATTCTCGGACCCGTCACCTCCAACAACTACCTCTACGCGCAGCCCTTGGTCACTATGGTGGCGGCTTATTTCCTTCTCGGGGAACATATCTTCCCAATGGGATACGTGGGATGTCTACTGATCGTGGGCGGTCTGATAATATCCGACAAGGTGAAAAAATAGGACAAATTTTTACCCTAAAAAAGTTGCATATAAAAATTTTTGTGTAACTTTGCACCCGTCAAACGGAAAATGTTTTGACGATTCAACGCGCAACACCTTGTTACTATGCGCCGCCATATTCACCTATGCGCCGCCATATAGCAAGCTGACAATGACGACGAGAGCATCGTCGTTGTTGCGCAACAAGGAAAGATGCCGGAGTGGTCGATCGGGACGGTCTCGAAAACCGTTGTACTCTTACGGGTACCCAGGGTTCGAATCCCTGTCTTTCCGCAAAAGGAAGCTCGACGTTAGTCGGGCTTTTTTTGCGTTAGAA
>CAYQMV010000105.1:0-3575 GCA_964418705.1 uncultured Sangeribacter sp. | reverse complement strand
AAATATGTGAGTAACCTTGAGACTTACACGAGGCGCAAAAAAGAGATGCAAGAAAAAAACCGGAACAACAAGGAGGAATAATAATGAGTTTAACAATGGTAAAGGGAATGCAATCCGAAATAATGGCTGTGATTCTCGATATGGTGTTCAATCAGAGCGATTGGTTGCACCCTTGGTATCAATTATATTCCGGCACCGCCGACAATCCGTTCTACAACGCTTCGGCGCCGCACGCCTACAGTGTGCTTAACGACTGGAATCAAGACAACGCGCTTGTGCAGCGTCAATTCGAGGATTGCTTGAAATATTGGCTTAAGGAGTATAAGGTCGACGGATTCCGCTTCGATTTGGTGAAGGGTCTCGGTAGCAACAGCTCGTATCCTAACAGTGGCGACAGCGCCACCAACCAATACAACGGCACGCGCGTGAGCAGAATGAAAGCCCTCCACGCCGC
The DNA here is from genome assembly GCA_964418705.1 of uncultured Sangeribacter sp. Taxonomy (GTDB): domain Bacteria; phylum Bacteroidota; class Bacteroidia; order Bacteroidales; family Muribaculaceae; genus Lepagella. Next base: position 3,121 of record CAYQMV010000105.1, on the reverse strand, counting down.
CATGAGCGAGGTGAACCCCAACGCTTATTGTATCAACGAGAACCTCGCCACCGCGAAAGAGGAGAATGAAATGGCGGAGGATGGCGAACTCAACTGGGCGAACGTCAATTCCCAAGGTGGACAGTATGCCATGGGCTACAGCTCTGATTCCGCCCTCGCCCGTTTCTACGCCCCTAAGGATTCTTCGCGCACGTGGGGTTCCACGGTGTCTTACCTCGAATCCCATGATGAGGAGCGTATCGCTTATATGCAGAACCAAAACGCCGTCTCCGGAGTGAAGGGTAGCATCGCCGCAAGCATGGGCCGTATCGGTAGTGCCATGGCGCAGATGATTCTCGCCCCCGGCGCGCACATGATCTGGCAATTCTCCGAACTCGGTAACTTCGAGTCCACAAAAAATGCCTCCGGCAACAGCACCGACAATAAGAAAGTGAATTGGTCGCTTTTCGACAATGAGACCCGTAAGGGACTCTACACCTCCATCAGTGAACTCAACGGCATACGTAATAAAAACACTGATTTGTTTGCCCAAACTGCCTCTTTCAGCAGCCAATGTGAGTCGTTGAACTGGGGCGAGGGCAGATTCATCTATGCCACTACAGCCAATAAAGAACTTGTGTGTGTGGTCAATCCGAACACTTCCGGTGAAAACACCTTCAGTGTCTCTTTCAGAAGCTCCTCCAACGGCAACTATCAAATTCTTTCCAAGACATACAACACCAATCCGACGTTTGACGCGGCTAATGGCACTGTCACTCTCCCGGCGAACTCTTATGTGGTAATCGCCAATATGGATGTGACCAAGGTGGAGAATATCTCAGCCACAGATGCCGACGCGAAGGTGTTTGGCGGCGAGGGATGCATTGTGGTGGAGGGTAGCTACGACTCCGTCAGCGTCTACAATGTCGCCGGACAGCGTTTCGGCGGTTTACGTGTCCCGGCGGGCATTTACATCGTGAATGTGGATGGCTGCGTTTCAAAGGTGCTGGTGAGATAAATCAGTATAGATAAAATTAGTATAGATGGTATATATGAAATCAGTATATTTGGAAAATCTTCGTTTTTCAATAGGTAACGATATATAAATCTAAATACAAGTATTGAAATAACTCTCACACCAAGGCGACTGCGGGTATATCTCCGCGGTCGCCTATTTTTTAGAGGAATAAAGCCCCCAACATAGTTGTAAAAATGCTTTTAAGGTGATTTCATAAGGTTTCTCAGCTTTATTCCGATGTTGGAGTTGTCGCTTATCCCGAGTTTTTTGCGGATGGCGCAGCTGATGTTGTAGTGACCTTTGATTTGAGTGTATTCGCCCACCTCTTTCCCACGCAACCCCATAGCGTACAGACAGGAGATGTTTATCTCCTTTCGCGTCAGGTGGTGCTCCTCCATAGCTGCGATGAAGTGGGGATGCGATGCGGTGAACGCCAGTCTGGTGTTGTCCATGAACTTGTCTTTGTCGGCGAAAGCCTTTTTAATCCAAGTGTTGAATTTTTTTGAGAATGAATTGTTGGCGGTGATTTCAGACGCTATGACGGTGTTGAGTATTTCTATACGCTCTTTTATGGAATTCTGAACCTCCATGTTGAGAGTTCGGTTCTTGTTTAAGACAATCTTCAAACCGTCACATTCCGCCTGCAGAGTTTCCAGTTGCTGTTTAAGCTTCGCCACCGCTGATTTTTGTCGGTTGCGGTCAAGCTCCACGTCACGCTTCTCCATTTCAAGATTCGTGTTTTCCTCAGAAAGATTATCCCTTTCGCGCTCAGCTTCAGCTTTCCCTCTCTCTGCCTGTATTCTGCGTATTTGATTTGTCCGGTAGCTGTGGTATCCCAATCCCATGATGATTAGTAGCAGCACTGCCCCGGCGAGGCATAATATTATAATCTTATCTTTGTTGTGGACCTCTTTGAGGTTCTGAACCTCCAGCTTGTATTGCTGCCGGGTGAACATTAAATCGTAGGATGTGGTCTCGTTATGCAGTTCGTCCATATTCCTTGCGTATTCCCTATATGTTTCCAGGGCCCCGTGATAATCCTTGATCTTGTCGCACAATTCACCTTTGATGGAAAGATATTTCATGGATTCGGCAAAGCTCATATCATCCGATTTAAGGGAATCTATAAGTGATTTAGCCTTATCATATTCACCTATCTTAATGTAGGCTGCCACAAGGTCCAGTCCGGTGTCGGGTGATGATTTCATGCCGTCGCCGTGGCGGTTGATAATGTCGGAGATATCTTCCTTTGTCCCGAAGTAAATTGTGTAGGCTATTATGTCCGGAAGTATGCGGTCCATGTAGTCGGGATTCTTATTGATGAAGTATTCGCATTGAGCCTTTATGCTGTCCGCCCTCAACTTGTTGTCTTCGATGATGCATCCGTTAAGGGTTCTTGCGAGGCATGAAGCCACTTGCTGTTTCTTCCCTATTTTCGCATAGAGGGATTCCGCAAGTAGGTTGTTCTCCACGTATTCGTCTATTTTGTATATGGAAATGTAGAGAGCGCCTTGCGCCACAAGGAGTCTCGCATAGGTTAAGGTGTCGGTAATCTCTTCATATAGGTCTTTGCCGTTGAGGTATGAGAGCATGGCATGGTTGAAATCCCCGCGATTCTGAAAGATACGTCCTTGATAGTAATATGTGCGCAGTCTCTCATCGGGCAGTCCATCTTTGAGGTAGTAGTCGATAGCCGGTTGCAGCACATCGAACGAGGTCGTGTCGATATAGTTCTTGTCAAGCGCCATGGATTTAAGAAGTGAGTATCTCGCCCGTGATTCCGTCCCTGAAAGGAGTGTGGCGTTTATGTCGTCAAGTATTGACAATGCGGAGTCCGGATACTCCTCAAGCAGACGCTCCGCATGGTCCATTTTATGACTTGTCGCGGAGTCATCTTTGCAGCCTGATAATGATGTTGCCAAGCACAATATGGCTGTCAGCAACATGACTTTTAATTTGGTGTTCATGGTCAGTCAATAAGGTTTCTCTACCGATGCAAAGGTATTTAAATAATATGGCTTATGCAAGCTTTTTTGGAGGGTAAAAAATGTGGAATATTAAACTTCCCGATTCCTTTGTCAGAAATTTTATTTTTGACATTTGTAAAACATTGAAAATCAGATA
>CAYQMV010000104.1:0-3890 GCA_964418705.1 uncultured Sangeribacter sp. | reverse complement strand
CCAAGAAACTTGATGAGATTTGGTTTGAATACATAAATTCAAATCCTCAGCTTTTCTCATCAAATCAAGCTTTAGTCGATGGCGCTTATTCGGATGAGGTTTCGAGGTAGTCGATGGTTTTGCCGTGGGCTTTGGCATACTCAATCTCGGAGTGGGTGGAACTGCCGATGTAGCCGCCGACATTGATGACGTAGATGCCATCTGCCATGTCTATCTTGCGCTTGTGCATATCGTCAAGCATTTCCTTCACTCCGTCGTCCCAAACCTCAGTGTCTCCGCTGTGTCCGAACAGACCCACTGAAATGACGATATTGCCAGCTAAACTGAGACGTTTCTGAGCCTCCATAAATTCATCTTTGAATTTGGTGCTTCCGCAAAGGGTGATGACTCTGTATTTTCCAACCATTTTGAAGATTTATTGATGTTTGAGAATTTATAGAGGTGGTTGGTTTATAAGATTTTCATTGCGATGACGGCACACGCTTCAGCGTCGGCGAGCGCATGATGGTGGTTCTCCAAATCGTAACCGCAAGCGGCTGCCACAATGTGCAACTGGTGACTTGGCAGGTTAAGACACCGGCGCGAAGCCACGAGTGTGCAGTAGAACGGGTAATTCGGATAATCCATGCCATATTCCTCAAATACCGCCTTCAAGCAGCCTTCATCGAATACCTTATTGTGCGCTACCAATGGCAACCCTTTAAGTTTGTCGGCAACTTGTGCCCACACTTCCGGAAAGGTGGGGGCACTCTCTGTGTCGCAGTTTGTGAGACCATGAACTCTCGTGGTCCAAAAAGTGTAGTAGTTGGGAACCGGCTTTATCAAACTGTAGAACCTGTCCACAATCTCGCCGTTCCTGACAATCACTATGCCGACGCTGCACACGCTCGAGCGTCGTCCGTTGGCTGTCTCAAAATCTATTGCCGCGAAGTCTCTCATTTTTCAATCCTCCTTGCCATTGTTTTGGTGCCACCGCTTTGGTGTCATTGTTTTGGTGCCACCGCTTTGTCTCCATCGTTTTGATGTCGCTGCTTTGGCGCCATCGCATTGATGTGGCAAAGTTACAAAAAATGTATCGTATATCGACCATGTTTGGTAGATGTCGCGCCGCGGTCCACGAGCATGATCCGATAAACTGTTGATTATCTACGCAATCCGCAAGAATGGTAAATTTATCCGCAAAATGTGAAAGGTGTATATTGAAGTTAATTGCTAAATTTGCGGCATGAAAAAGAGAATAGCGGCTTGCGTCGCACTAACATTAAGTATCATGGCAAACGCAAAGAACCCCACGAAGCTGACAGAGAAGGCTTCAGAGATAAATCAGACGGCGGGACGCGCTCAGTTGGGCGAGTTCGCACCGAAGTTCGCGGAATTGAACGACGATGTCTTGTTCGGACAGGTGTGGAGCCGCACCGACAAACTCGCTTCGCGCGACCGCAGTCTGGTGACGGTGACCGCGCTGGTGAGCAGCGGCATCGTAGACTCTTCATTGAAATTCCATTTGATAGAGGCGAAGAAGAACGGCATCACGCGCACCGAGATCGCCGAGGTTCTGACTCAAGTGGCTTTCTATGCCGGATGGCCCAAAGCATGGGACGCTTTCCGCTTGGCGACGGAGGTGTGGGCTGATGACACCGATGCCACCGATGCCCGCCGGAAATTTGAACAAGACATGATCTTCCCGATAGGGAACCCCAACACCGCCTACGCCAAATACTTTATCGGCAACAGTTATCTCGCTCCGATTTCAACTGAGCAGGTGGCTATATACAATGTGACTTTCGAACCCGGTTGCCGCAACAACTGGCATATCCACCACGCCTCAGAGGGTGGGGGACAGATGCTGATTTGTGTGGCTGGCTACGGATGGTATCAGGAGGAGGGTAAGCCCGCGCGCAAGTTGCAGCCCGGCGATGTGGTGAATATTCCCGCAAACGTGAAGCATTGGCACGGTGCCGCCGCCGATAGCTGGTTCGCACACCTGGCTGTGGAGATTGACGGCGAAAACACAAGCAACGAGTGGTGTGAACCCGTGACCGATGAGGCGTATTCCTTGGTGGAAAATCAATAAATAAGACCCCTAAAATTACTCCACATCTATCCCCTTGTAATGTCTGAACGGAATTGACTCGGACTTTGCCCTGTAATGCGCTTAAACATTCTGGAGAAGTGGGTGGGATATTCAAAACCGAGGTCGTAGGCAATGATCGCAACATCTTCATTAGTCGAAACCAAACGGTGTTTGGCTACATTGATGATGTGCAATGAAATCAAGTTTTTTGGCGTGTTGCCGGTCTCTTTCTTTATTAAATCGCCGAAATATCCGGCTGATAGATTCGCTTTGTTCGCGAAGTGATGCATCGTTTGAGTCAGGAGGCAATCCTCTATATGGCGATGATTACAAGTTCCGCGACATATACCTGTTGGCGTCGGCGGCAGAGGATGAGCCGGAGACTATAACCGATGCCTCGCTTCATTTATGGCGGTTAGCTAAAATCTCGTCGCATTAGTTTCTTGAACTCTTTGTTGCAGAATTAGTTCAATCATAATCGGTATAAGCCAATGTGCATAAAAGGTAAGGCATGGTAGCAAGGAGAGTATTTAAATAATCATCTGCAAAAAACAACTCATAGGTTGTACGATTAGAGTAATTGTTTTATCTTTGCGGAAGTTAATTACATCAACAATATGACATTTGATGATATAACAGAAGTCGGGCGTTATAAAATGTAATATTATGAATACTATTGACCGTTTATGGGGACATCAGTCTGCTGCGCCAAGTAAATGGCGGGAGGCTGCGTTGGAGAGAAAGGCCATATAGAGATGGTTAGACATGCGAACTTAGAAGATTTAGAAACAATCTTGTCGATTTACGAATCGGCACGACAGTTTATGAGCTCACGTGGTAACGCTACGCAGTGGGTGGGCTATCCGTCTGAGGAGTTGCTGCGAAATGATATTGCCAAAGAATATCTGTTCGTTGGATGTAATTCAGACGGTCAGATTCTCTACGTCTTTGCCTTCATTATCGGCGATGATCCGACTTATCAAAGGATTGATGGAGTATGGCTCAATGACAGACCCTATGGAACAATCCATCGTTTGGCGTCAGCCGGCATAACTACCAGAGTATTTCGGCAATGCTTGGACTATTGCCTTAAGCAAATAGACAATATCAGAGTTGACACTCACGAAAATAACATACCTATGCGCAATGCAATCGAACGTGCAAACTTCAAGCGTTGCGGCATCATCTGTGTCGCCGATGGCACTCCACGAATTGCCTACCAACTACCAACCATGTGAATTTAAATTCTAAGATGAATAAAGCACAGAAAATATTTCATAAAATTACCTGATTATGGATGCAAAAACTTGTATAGAGAAACTCCGTTTATGCGGAGTGCTGAATGTGGCGACTGTTGACGCAGATGGTTTGCCACAAGTGCGTTGCATTAGTGCCGTACATTACGATGGCACAGATATTTATATGCTCACATCTCGAGGCAAGAATGTTGCCAAGGAATGGGAGGAGAATGGCAATGTGCAACTGCTTGTTCATACTCGGTTCAATGAAATGATTCGTGTTTCGGGCAAAGTTCAACGAGTGCCGGAAAACGAGCAGACCATGTGGAGAGATAAGATTTATGACGCTCAGACATATCTGACGAATGTATATCCCGGCAACACTCGCGAAATCAATGTAATCTATAGTCTTAAGGATTACACGATTGAGTATTTCAACCTCGGAGTACGACCGATAGACCGATTCGTATATGAGGTGGGCAGTGGCAAAGCCAAGCCAAAAGGCTACCAAATTACAGATGCTTGCATCGGCTGTGGCACTTGCATCAGCGAATGTCCTGAAGATGCGATTAGTGAAG
>CAYQMV010000103.1:0-4282 GCA_964418705.1 uncultured Sangeribacter sp. | reverse complement strand
AAGTGATGCGCGAAGTTAAGAAAAGAATCGTTTACCCCCCCCCAATTTACGTTAATTTTTCTTAAGTTAACGATTAATTACAAGTTGATTCGTATATCGTAAATGTCAAAGTTGGTGACAAAATTTGGCGTATAGGTCAAAAATTCAAGGAGAGCGCCCACATTGCAATTTGTAGGCGCCCTCCTCCTTAAAAGTTATGGGGATAGGTCAAAAGTTATGGGAACTAAACCGCAGAGAGGTTTAGTCAGCCATCACTCCGGCGAGGAAATCATAGAACGAGGGATCCTCCCCAACTACGATTTTATAAATCTTACCCTCCGGATTGAGGATGATTTTCGTGGGGAATCCCTGGATGCCATACAGTTGGTCCACGCTACCCTCTTTCTGCTCGTTGTAGACGTTCACCCACGGGATGGAATATTTCTCCACGGCGGCTTTCCACTGCTCCTTGGTGTCGCCGCAATCCACGCCGATCACCTCAAGCTTCCCTTTATACTGTTCGTAAGCCTCTTTCAAGCGCGGCATACCCTTTATGCACCATCCGCACCAGGAGCCCCAGAAGTCGAGAACCACCCATTTGCCGCGGAAATCGGATAGCGACACATTCTTGCCGTCCAAGCCTTCAAGCGTGAACTCCGGAGCATGCACATGGTCTGTCTCCATCGCTTTCTGGCGCGCCTCCGCCTCCATCTGCCGCTTGACGTATGCGAGATTCTTCTCCATCAAAGGATAGATGATGCTCTTCTTAGCCTCCGCGCCGAGTTTCGCGGCGTAATTCACAAAGTCCTCTCCGTCGAGGTTCATCACCGCGAAAACAGCGCCCCCGGTGTCGGGATTCTCATCCACGTAAGCCTTCACCGTGGAGTAGTACTTATCAATGATGGACTCCATCTTGGCTTCGTCGCCGTCGGCGCGCGCCGCGGCATACTCACTCTCAATGGCGGCGAGCTTCGCCGACAACGCCTCTATCTGATCCATCAAAGGGGTTCCGGAAGCCACCACTCCCCCATCCCCGTCCACGGAGACAAGGAGATTCTCGCCGGGGGCGGCGTAAAGGCTGCCCAATCTCGCGTCGTCCACATATATGTATATGCGCGAGGGGGCTTCGGGGGAGGATATGGTGAACGTGGGCGCGGCAACGACCACGCTGTCCTCCACACTCTTTATGATACGTCCCGAGGCAGCCACTATATCATCTATCGTGGAGCGCACAGCCACAAACTGTTTCCCTTTGAAGGACTCGGGCACATTTACTTTAATGTCGGCATGGGCGGCACCCGCCAACGCCGCGACGCCACAGAGCGTCAACAGAAATTTCTTCATGATCTTATCTTTTATGAAGGAGTGATTACGCACTCCCCCGGATTAAGAGAGCCGGCCCTTCGACGGGTCGGCTCTCCTTGCTATAATCAGTGTTCTTTCTAATACGATTTAAGGGTAGAGGCAGCTATCACACCTCTTCGTTCTCAGCGTTCTCTTCTTGAAGGGCTTTGTAATCATCTACATTAGCCACGACAAGTCGCTCATATTCGCGCAGACCGGTACCGGCGGGGATCAAGTGACCGCAGATCACATTCTCCTTCATGCCCTCGAGGGTATCAGTCTTACCGTTGATGGCAGCTTCGTTGAGCACTTTGGTGGTTTCCTGGAAGGAAGCCGCCGACATGAACGAGGATGTCTGCAAAGCGGCGCGGGTGATACCTTGAAGTATCTGCTCGGAAGTGGCGGGCACGGCGTCGCGCACAACCACTGTCTTGAGGTCTTTGCGTTTAAGAGTGGAGTTTTCGTCGCGGAGCTTCTTCGCTGTGACGATTTGTCCGGGACGGAGAGTTTGGCTATCGCCGGCATCGACCACAACCTTTTTGTCGAAGATACGGTCGTTCTCCTCTTGGAAGTCGCGTTTGTCGACCACTTGCTGTTCCAAGAAGCGGGTGTCGCCCGGATCGAGGATAGTCACCTTACGCATCATCTGACGCACGATGACCTCGAAGTGTTTGTCGTTGATCTTCACGCCCTGCATACGGTAGACATCCTGCACCTCATTGACGATATACTCCTGCACCGCGGTGGGACCTTTGATGTTGAGGATATCGGAGGGAGTGATCGCTCCGTCGGACAAGGGTGTGCCGGCGCGGACGTAGTCGTTCTCCTGAACGAGCAACTGGCGCGACAGGGGCACGAGATATTTCTTCTCTTCACCCAAACGTGAAACCACGGAAACCTCGCGGTTACCACGTTTGATCTTGCCAAACTTAACTTCACCATTGATTTCACTAACCACGGCGGGGTTCGACGGGTTGCGGGCCTCGAAGAGCTCGGTGACACGGGGAAGACCACCGGTGATATCGCCGGCGTTGCTGGCAGCGCGCGGAATCTTAACGAATACCTGACCCGGTTTCAAGGTGTCGCCATCCTCGATAAGGAGGTGCGCTCCCACAGGAAGTGAGTAGGTGCGGATCACATTGCCTTCGGAATCCACCACTTGCGCCCCGGGGACTTTGGTGCGGTCTTTGGCTTCGATCATGATCTTCTCACGCAAGCCGGTGGCCTCATCCATCTCCACACGGTAAGTGACACCCTCTTCCACATTCTCGAAACGCATGGTACCGGTTTCCTCGCTGACAATAACGGCGTTGAACGGGTCCCATTCGCAAATCATATCACCCTTCTTAACTGTCTCTCCGGGGAGGAAATACAATTTAGAACCATAGGGGATATTTGCGTTGGTAAGGATTGCTTTGGTGACGGGGTCCACAATACGCATCTCAGCCATACGGCCTACTACAATATATGTGGGACGACCATTGGCGTTCTCATTCTCGCCGTTGGACTCGCCATCGAGCACGGTGCGGAGTTCGTCGATTTCCAAGATACCGTCGTGACGCGCGGTGACATCCTTAATAGCGGCGACGTTACCGGCGACACCACCGACGTGGAACGTACGGAGGGTCAACTGAGTACCCGGCTCACCGATGGACTGCGCGGCGATGACACCGACAGCCTCACCCTTCTGCACCATACGGTGTGTGGCGAGGTTGCGGCCGTAGCACTTGGCGCATACACCCTTCTTGCTTTCGCAAGTGAGCACCGAACGAATCTCTACCTTCTCGATGCCGGCCTCCTCAATTCGGGATACCGCCACCTCATTGATCTCATTTCCGGCGGCTACAATAAGCTCGTCGGTCTTGGGATTGTATATATCGTGGAGCGACACACGGCCGAGGATACGCTCGCCAAGGGTCGCAACCACCTCTTCATTATTCTTAATCTCTGTACATTCCAAACCGCGCAGGGTGCCGCAGTCCTCCTCATTGATGATCACATCATGGGCGACATCGACAAGACGGCGGGTTAGATATCCGGCATCGGCGGTCTTCAACGCGGTATCCGCAAGACCCTTACGGGCACCGTGGGTGGAGATGAAGTACTCCAACACCGACAAGCCCTCTTTGAAGTTCGCCAAGATAGGGTTCTCAATGATCTGACCACCCTCGGCGCCACTCTTCTGCGGTTTCGCCATAAGACCACGCATACCCGACAACTGACGGATCTGGTCGCGGCTACCACGGGCTCCCGAATCAAGCATCATGTAGACTGAGTTGAATCCTTGCTGGTCCTCCTCCATCTGCTTCATCAAGGTGTTGGCCAAACGGGTGTTGACGTGTGTCCAAATATCGATTACCTGATTGTAACGCTCGTTACCGGTGATAAGACCCATCTGGTAGTTGTTCATCACCTCTTCCACCTGCGCGTAGCCTTCAGCCACATACTCCTCTTTCTCTTTCGGGATGATCACATCGCCAAGGTTGAACGACAAGCCACCCTTGAACGCCATGTGATAACCCAATTTCTTAATATCGTCGAGGAACTGTGCCGAACGGGTCACACCGCAAGTCTTGATGACCTTGCTGATGATTCCACGCAATGATTTTTTGGAGATTACCTCATTGAGGTATCCGATCTCTTTAGGCACGAATTGGTTGAAGAGCACACGTCCCACGGAGGTGTTCTCCAGACGCTCTTTGACGTACTCTCCGGCCTCGTTGATGGTGTCGACCACCACGGTGACGGGGGCGTGGAGAGTCACGCGACCCTCGTTGTAGGCGATTTCAGCCTCTTCGGGACCATAGAAGATAGTGCCCTCACCTTTATCCCCCTTGCGGAGCTTGGTGATATAGTAAAGACCGAGCACCATATCTTGTGAGGGCGCGGTGATAGGAGCGCCGTTAGCGGGGTTAAGAATGTTGTGCGCACCGAGCATGAGGAGCTGCGCCTCAAGCAC
>CAYQMV010000102.1:1742-4314 GCA_964418705.1 uncultured Sangeribacter sp. | reverse complement strand
TTAACGTAAATTGGGGGGGGGTAAACGATTCTTTTCTTAACTTCGCGCATCACTTAGACTCAAATATACTTAAAACTAATATTCAATGGGACTAAAAAGAATTGTGGTGTTCCTTCTGATTGTTTTGGTTGGTGCATCTTCCGGTACAGCAAAGCGTAAGTACAAATTTGATTTGAACCATGATTATATGGTGGTTCAGACGGCCTCGGCGGCGCAAGGCAAGCTGGTAAAGGCGTGGGCTTACGGCAAGAGTGCGGATAAGGCGATAGATCAGGCGAAAATGGATGCCGTCGCCGCGGCGTTTTTCACAGGCATCCAGCCCTCTATGGATGGTCAGGGTGTGGGCACATTGCCTCCGTTGGTGGATCAGGCCAGGTACGTAGAGTATGAGTCCTTCTTCACGAAGTTTTTTACCGAAGGGGAATTTATGAATTATGTACGCGAAGTAAACTCGGCTTATCCCAGTGGGGAAAATAATGTAAGCACGCCCCAGGGACGGCGTGTGGGCATCAATTTGGTGCTATATTATGATGAGTTGCGGCAAATGCTTGAAGCAAACGGTATACGCAAGTCGTTAGACGACTTTTTCCACTATTGACCATTACATTCCTCTATTACCATATAGTAATACTGACGGTGTAGTGTTGCTAATCATATAGTAATACTTGACCATATAGTGTTACTGACCATTATAGTATTCATTATTAATCATTTTGCAAATCTTCTCTAAAACATGAAAGGATATAAATCTTTACTGCTGCTGTTTCTCTGTGCGGTATGTTCCGTCTCGTGTATGGTGGCGCAGACAGCGGCTAAACCAACAATAATGGTGGTGCCCGACAAAAATTGGTGCATCCAAAACCATTACACCACCGCCGACGGGACTCCCGATTATCGAAAAGCCTTGGGAGACAGAGATATGTCGGGGGCTATGGCTGCCATGGGTAATATAATGGCGCAGCGCCATTATCCTTTGGTTGATCTTGAAACGTCGCTTGACCAAATAGACAATGAAAGCGCCATCAATGCCACTCACTTGTCCAAAGGCGACGGCTATGCCGAGGAGGATGACCTCTCTCGTGTGACACGTGTGGCTAATGCGGACATACTGATTAATCTGGCGATGGACAGCAAGCCCTACGGACCGCGCAGCATAACGGAATTTCTTGTGAAAGCCACAGATGCCGCTTCGGCGAAGGTGGTGTTTGGCAAAACCGGCACCAGTTCGGCGAGCAACGCCCCTGTGGCGACGCTCCTTAATGAAGCGGTGATGAGCTTTATGGATGAATTTTGCAGCAATCTCGGCATCTATTTCGAGGCCATGGAACGTGACGGACGTGAATGTCAAATCATTTTCCAAATTGCCGAGGATTCTCCCATCAACTTCGAGTCGGAAGTGAGCATCAACGGTGAGAGCGGCGAACTTGGCGAATATATTGATTATTGGATCAGCGAGAACTGCGTGAGAGGAGCATATTCCGCAAATGGTAAGACGCGTACACGCCTCGCGTTCAATCAAGTGAAAGTGCCGCTTTTTGGTTTGGCGAAGGCGGGTGGATTTGGCAGCCATAAGGGGAAAGTCAATTCCCTAAATGCTGAAAAATTCGTCAAACCTATAGAGAAAGACCTTAGGCAGTTTGGCTGCTCCGTATCCACCACTCCTGTGGGTGTGGGTTTGGTTTATGTTTTGATCGGTGGACTTTAATTTCTAAATCAGCGGAAACGATGAAGCGTATAATTCTATGTTTAGTATCATGTGTGCTCGCCGCCGCGGCTTCGGCGCAGTCAGGCAGTGTGGGTAAAATCGTTCTCACCCCTTATGTGGAGAGTAGTCAAAGCACACCTCATGCGGATAAAATCATGTTGGATAAGTTGTCGCGTATAGTGACGCAAAACGGTATGGTGGGAAATGGTGTCACCACACCGTTTATAATCACCGCGCACGCTCTTGAACTCAGCAATACGACAACGTCGACAGCCCCGGTGAAGAGGGTGGTGGAACTCTCCTTGACATTCTATGTCGGGAATGGCGACGACGGCACGCTCTTTTCATCTTACAATGTTGAGGTGAAGGGTGTGGGTTCCGATTTGTCGGACGCGTATGCCTCGGCATATAAGAAAATCAATATCAACGACCCGGGACTCAGCTCCGCCATACTTCTCGGCAAGGAGCGTGTGGGGGAATACTACAACAGCAATGCGGCGGCTATCATGGCGCATGCGAAAGCGATGGCGGCGGCAGGTGATTATGAGAATGCCTATAATTCGTTGTTCAGCATACCCTCTATTTGCGCTAAATACAGCGAGGCGCAGGATCTAATTGCCAAATATTCCAAGCAGCAGATAGAGCAGTCTAATGTGGAATTAATCACTAAAGCGAGGGCGGCGTGGAGTTCATCGCCCACAGATGACGGTGCCGCCGAGGCGGAGGGATATATCAGCCAAATCGTGATGCCTTCAAACAATGTGACCGCACAGGCAAATAAGTTGCTCAATGAAATATCAACCGCTTTGCAGCGTCAGCAAAATCAGGAGCGTGCCGCCATTCTCAAAGTGGCTCAGAACGAGCATA
>CAYQMV010000102.1:0-1642 GCA_964418705.1 uncultured Sangeribacter sp. | reverse complement strand
GCCGGTGTCTGTTCAGGCTAAGGACAGACCTTTCTATGATTCGAAAAGTAATATCGTGGGCGTGTCGGGAGCCTATGATCAATTGGTGGAGTATGGCTACGGAGAGAAGATGTTTGAGAATCCCGTGAAATTAAAAACCTCTCTTAGCGCTCCCGTAAATAAAAAAGGCTATTCTGATTTTCAAGTAAATTCTGTGCTTGAAAGTCTGAATGGAGAGAATGCGGGAAATAGGGTGCTTAGATATCTCTTCGCGGATGGGAATCAACTCTCCGAGGATATGATCCAACAGAGGGCGTTGAAGAACATCCAGCGTGGGGATATAGAGTTTGCCAATGCCAACTATAAAGATGCGAAGGATGTGTTGCGCGATGACTGTCTCCCAATATTGACCCACAACTACATCTATCTTGAATATCGCACGGATAAGTACATTGCTTACATGGTCTTTCATGTGTGCATTGATAAGGATGTGCGTGATCAAGTGTATGCCACATGGGGCAATATCAGAGGATTGGATAGAATCAGCGTTCCGGTTGAGTTTGTCGCAATGGATGTTGTGAAATTTGACCCTAAGAAAGTGGACTATTCCGCAATCAGCCGAAGTCTCGCCAAGAATGCGGAGGCTTTCGCTATCCGCGGACAGATTCTACAACGTAATCCGGCTAAGATTGACGCTAACTCGCAGAATGGCGTACATAAAGGGGATATGGTCTCGATTTACAGCCAACGCATGGACAATAGCGGCAAGTTATACTCAAAGCGTATTTCGCGTGGACGTATATGTGGCGTTAACTCCAAAACATCACAGCTCTATTTCATAGCAGGGAGCCGAGGTAACCGCAAAAATGGTGACATCGCTGTCGTGACGCGTGATAAGAAAATGGCTGTGACGATTGATGGTATGTGGCAACCGCACTGCTATGCCGCTCAAGTCGGTTATGACATCCAAATTGGATACTCACGCGCCGGTTTTGTGTCCCATTTTTTATCAGACTTGGCTTTCGCTATGACGGATAAGCCGGGTGAGGACTTTAATTTCGAAGGTTTGGAGCCAACATATAAATCACCGGTCTTTTTTAATGGTGGTATCGGTTATGGCTTGAGTAAGGTGTTTGGCGGATTCTTAGAAGTAATGCCCTATTTTATGGCTCAGTATGAGATAGGAATGATGTTTGATAAGGATTCTTTTAAATATGACGAAAACGATGCCTACAACAATAATAAGTCGACAGATATTGTGGGTTCATCCATCCGTGTTCCGGTAGGACTTCGTCTGGATATCAACATCGCTTATCCATTCCAGCTGACGCTTACCGGTGGTTACGCATTCAACTTCAGCCTCGGTGATGATGAGACTGATTTGACCATGTCGTACAGCAGTATTCAGGCGGCTTGTGATTATCTTGGCGCGAAGCGTGATGGATTGTTCTTCGGCGCGGGTTTTAAAATCCATTTTTAATATCTTCACTGCATAGAGTGCGATTCTTTATGATATCTGTTGATTCATAGTGTGATGTCTGTGTGTTCTCTATTCCATTTAGAATAATAAACTAAAAGGGTTAAAATAACGGATTATGAAGATTTATAAGAAAATTTTGTTTGGCGCGTCGGCTGTATGCGCCATGATGATCGCCGGATGCTC
>CAYQMV010000101.1:2637-4417 GCA_964418705.1 uncultured Sangeribacter sp. | reverse complement strand
GAAGCTTTCGCTGACCGTCAGCGGATGGTCGCACAGCAGAAACGGCAGCATCCCGAACGCCGAGAACACTATCCACACCACCGCCGTCAGCAGACATCCGTCGCGGCGGCCCATGTTGTGGCTCGACGGGTGGATGCCATGTTTCAGCAATGCCCCGACGGCGTAGGTCACCGCCGCGCTTATCGTGAAGCCCCACCAGTCGCGCTCCCCGTAGTAGAGGCACACGAGCAGCGGAAGGAGCATGAAGCACCCCTCCACGAGCAGCAGCCGTCCCAGCTGCCATAGTATCACCGGCGTGTTGATCACCCTCCGGTTCATGAGATTATTGAGATACATCATTGTCGAAAATAGATTATGCCGTCTTGGCTGTTGCGGCGGCTGTGCCTATGGCTGAATCCCCGCCGGAATCAACGGCGAAACAGTCTCTCCACCTTGTGGAGCGCGCCGGCGAGGCAGAACACCAGCACTTGGTCCCCCTCTTGGAAGATGGTGCTTCCCGTGACCAACGCGCCCTTTCCGTGGCGTATGAGTCCGCCGAAGGTGAGTTCCTTGGGTAGCCGCAGGTCCTTCACCGGGGCTTCCAGGAGCGCGGAGTTGGATTTTATCTCCAGACGCGCCACCTCCGCGTCGGTGAGGGCGAGACATTTCGAGCTGGAGGAGTCCGCGTCTATCATCAGCTGGAATATGGCGTTCGACGCCAGCAGCTGCTTGTTGATGATCGTGCCTATGTTGAACGCCTCACCCTTCATGATAAACTGCTCGCGTTCAATCTCGGCGATTGTCTTTTTCACTCCGAGGTCGCGTGCGGTCAGGCAAGCGAGGATATTGCTCTCCGACGATGCCGAGAGGGCTATGAACGCGTCCGTTTTCGTGATTCCCGCTTCCAGGAGCACGTCCCATTCGCTGGCGTCGCCCTGTATGATTTCGCAGCCGGGGCATAGCAGCGTCAGCTGGCGGCACCGTTCCGGGTCCTTGTCGATGATGGTGAAATTGAATTTATACGCGCCCGCTTTCGCCGCCATCTCCGCGATTTTGTTTCCCCCCATGATCACCACGTTTTTGATTTCGCGGTTCTCCTTTCCGGCGAGGGTGAGGAGGTGGGGGATGCTTTTCGCCGTGGTGGTGACGTAGAGTATGTCGTCAGCTTCGACACGGTGGTCGCCGCGGGGGATGATGGTGGCGTGGTTGCGTCGTATCGCCGAGACGTGGAAATGCTCGCGTATGTCGGCGAGGTCGCGCAGATGCCGTCCCACCAGGGGGGCGCTGCTGTTGATGTGCACGCCCACCATGAGGATTTCGCCGCGGTCGA
The DNA here is from genome assembly GCA_964418705.1 of uncultured Sangeribacter sp. GTDB lineage: Bacteria > Bacteroidota > Bacteroidia > Bacteroidales > Muribaculaceae > Lepagella. Next base: position 3,108 of record CAYQMV010000101.1, on the reverse strand, counting down.
ACTCATACCAATTGCGCGCCCATCCGTGGCTCAACGCCTCGAGGATTCCCTCCGACGCCAGATACTCCGGGAAGATCACCCGGTCCACGCCCATCCCTCTGACCACTTGCACGTTGCGCTCGTCCATATAGTCTTCGCGGTCCACGCGCGCCACCGTCATGCGCGCGCCCATGGATTTCGCCGTGGCGCACGCGACTATGTTTTCCGATGTGTCGGGGGTGACCGCGATGAAGAGGTCGCTCTCTTCCACCTTCGCCGCGCGTAGGGCGTTGAAGCCCGTCGGGGAGCCTACTATCGTCATGAGATTGTAGTCGACATCGAGAGCCGCCAATTTATCAGCGTCCTCGTCAATGATATATATATCCTGACATTCTCCGGAGAGATATTTCGCAAGGTGTGTCCCCACGCGTCCGGCTCCTACTATCGTGATTTTCATTAATCCTTGTTTTATCACTGCAAAAGTAGTAAAAA
>CAYQMV010000101.1:0-2537 GCA_964418705.1 uncultured Sangeribacter sp. | reverse complement strand
GCTTTTACGACGCACTTAAAGATATGTTTAAGGATATAGAGATAGAGGGTCTGAAAATTCACTATTCGGAATCGGGGCCTGATGATGGAACCCCCATTTTGTTGATGCACGGATGGGGATGCAATAACACCACTTTGGCGAGCATCGAGCGATTGTTGAACCCACGGATGAAAGTTTACAGCATAGATTTCCCGGGGCACGGCGAAAGCTCAGAGCCCCCCACGGTGTGGGGCATCGAGGACTACACGCGCCTGACCGAGAAATTCATCTCCGCCGTGTGTCCGGATGTGAGGATTCTCCTCGGACACTCTTTCGGCGGAAGGGTGGGGATTCTCTATTCGTCGCGCCATAAGGTGGATAAGCTCCTCCTCGTGGATGCCGCGGGGGTGAAGCCCCGGCGCCCGTTGAAATACTATCTGAAGGTGTATAGCTTCAAGACCATGAAGCATCTTATGCGCCTGATTTACGGCAGGGAGCGCGCGGAGGTGAAACTCAACGCCATGCGTGCGAAAAAGGGGAGTGCCGACTACGCCGCCTCGTCGCCGGTGATGCGCGGCGTGCTCAGCCGCGTGGTCAACGAGGACCTCAAGGCGGTGATGCCCTCGATCACAGCCTCCACGCTCCTGATTTGGGGCGAAAACGACACCGCCACCCCTATCTCCGACGCTAAAATCATGGAACGCCTGATTCCCGACGCGGGATTGGTGGCTTTCCCCGGTTGCGGCCACTATTCCTTCCTCGACAACCCCGCGGGGTTCGCCGCCGTGGTCAGGGAGTTCCTTAGATGATAGTTAGTAGATAGTAGATATTAGATGTTAGATATTAGATAACTTTTGTTTCAGCCTGTTTCAACCCCCTTCCCTTCAGGGGAAGATTGGGGAGAGGCTCCTATAAAATATTATGAATGTAATGATGATTGTAGTGTTTGTGGTGTGCGGAAGCTATATGCTTCTCAACTTCAAACGCGATATACAGATGATGCAGCAGAACAGCTATCGCATCGATAGGTTCTGGCGTTGGCAGAAAGATCAAGTCTCCGCGGCATGGCGGTTGGTGGACGTGGCGGCGTTGCTGCTGCTCTTCTCCGTGCTGCTGCCGGCGAAGCTCGCGGCGCTGATTCTCGCGCTCGTGGCGTTGACGAAGATAGTGCTTATTCTTAAGGCGAAATATAAAAAGCCGTTGGTGTTCACCAAGCGTGTATGGCGCATCTATTGTGCCACCGCGGTGGTGCCGCTGGCGGCGTTCGTGGCCCTCGCCGTCGCCGGGGCTCACGATAAGCTCGAAGGGATATGGACAAGCGACAATTCCATAGTCCTCCCCTTGGGTTTCCTCTGCGTGGCGACAATCTTCTCGTGGGCGTTCACCATCGCCGGGGTGTTTATCCTCAAGCCTGTGGAGAGCGCCATCAACAAGCGGTTCTGGAACGAGGCGGACGCCATACTCAAGTCGATGTCCGACTTGAAGATCGTGGGCGTGACCGGCTCTTTCGGCAAGACAAGCACGAAGCATTATCTCCACCGCATCCTCAGCGAGGAGTATGACGTGCTGATGACCCCGGGGAGCTTCAACACACCCATGGGCGTGATACGCACCGTCAGGGAGATGATGAAGCCCCACAACCAAGTGTTTATATGCGAGATGGGGGCTAAGCAGCTCGGCGACATAAAGGAGATATGCGATTTGGTGCATCCCCATATCGGGGTGGTCACCGCCGTGGGTCCGATGCATCTGGAGTCGTTCAAGACCATGGAGAATGTGCAGTCCACCAAGTTTGAGCTTGTGGACGCGCTCCCCGCCGACGGCTTGGCGGTGGTCAACAACGATTTTGAGTATTGCGCCTCCAGACGTGTGACTAATGTGGAGACCCTGCGCTATGCCGTCTCCAATCCTAAGGATGCCGACTTCAGGGCGGTGAACGTGGTTTACACCCCCGGAGGGACGAATTTTGAAATCGAGGGTCCCGACGGGTTCTCGCTGGCGTTGACCACCAAATTGGTGGGTGAGTGCAACATCTCCAACTTAGTCGCGGCGGTGGTCGTGGCTCTGCGTCTGCGTGTCCCCGCCGAGAAGATAAAATATGCCGTGAGCCGCATTGAGCAGGTGGAGCACCGTCTCAACCTTAAGCAGACCCCTGGCGGAGTGACGATCATAGACGATGCTTTCAACTCCAACCCATTCGGGTCGAAGATGGCGGTTGATGTGCTGCATCAGTTCTCCGGCGGCAAACGCATCATCGTCACCCCCGGCATGATTGAGCTGGGCGACAAGCAATATGAGCTCAACCGCGAACTCGGCGAATATTTGGGAAGTAGGGTGGATGTCGCCATAATTGTGGGGGCATACAACCGCGAGGCCCTCGTCAACGGTGTGCGCGACGCCGGAATGGCGAAGGAGAGGCTCCATATCGTAGATTCCTTCAACGAGGCGCAGAAGCTCCTCGCCACCATCCTCGCCAAGGGAGACACCATCCTCTATGAGAATGACCTCCCCGACACTTTCAAATGATGTGTCGCCGGGCGCGCATATATGTGATGCGT
>CAYQMV010000100.1:0-4634 GCA_964418705.1 uncultured Sangeribacter sp. | reverse complement strand
GATTGGAATTCTAAATATTCACCCCTTAATTTCACAATCATGGAAAGAATTAACAAACGTATCGCTCCCGATTTCATCACAGAGTTATCTCAGTGTGAAATATTTGTTTTTGGTAGCAACCTTGAAGGTCAACATGCCGGTGGCGCTGCCCGTATCGCCCACGAAAAATTTGGCGCAGTATGGGGTGTCGGCGTTGGCCCGACCGGTCGCAGCTACGCCATTCCAACGATGCACGGTGGATTGGATGTCATCAAACCGTATGTTGATCAGTTTGTAGAGTACGCTAAAAATCACCCGTTGAACCGCTTCTTGCTCACCCGCATCGGCTGTGGCATTGCCGGATTCAAAGATAGCGATATTGCACCACTGTTCTCCGCGGTGTTAGAGTTACCAAACGTGGCAATTCCTAGGGCTTGGCTTCCTTATATGATTCCTCATAACAACAACTAAAAACTTACGACTATGTTGGGAGCAATAATTGGTGACATAGTTGGTAGCAGATTTGAGTTCAATCCTACCAACGAATATAATTTTGAGCTGTTTACGGAGGAGTGCGGCTACACAGACGACACTATCTGTACGATTGCCGTGGCAGATGCTCTGCTTAAAGGCAGGGACTTCGGCGAAAGTCTGCATGAATGGTGCAACCGCTATCCATGCGCGATGGGCGGCTATGGCGGCAGATTCGCCCAGTGGGTCCGCAGCAGTAATCCGCAGCCTTACGGCTCGTTTGGCAACGGCAGCGCGATGCGTGTCAGTCCCGTGGCGTGGTACAATACCACCAGAGACGCGGTGCTGGATGCCGCGGCGCTCTCGGCGGCATGCACCCACAACCACAGAGAAGGGGTAAAGGGTGCCATGACGGTGGCTTATGCCATCTATGAATGTCGCAAATGCTTTAAGGGCAGGTTATCGGAGGATGCCGACAAGGAGAGAGTTATGGAAGGGCTACGCCCCGCCATTGATTTCTCGGACTACGACGTCAACATTAAAAAGGAGGATGTGATCAATAAGTTTGACGAGACTTGCCAAGGGACGGTTCCAGTGGCACTATGGATTATCAGCAATAGCCACAGCTTTGAGGATGCGATCCGGAAGGCTGTCAGCCTTGGTGCGGATGCCGACACTCTCGGAGCCATAGTCGGCAGCATAGCGGAAGCCATCTGGGGGATTCCCGAATGGATGAAGAACCGCGCAATGTCTTATCTGCCTGATGTGATGCAAGAGGTGGTGAAGGGGTTCCGCAAAAAGGGACTATATACAATTGAATAGCTTGGACGCTTAGCGCCGGGGATATCTTTTTGTGTCAGCTTTTATGGTCCGCGACGTTATCGGGCAAATAACGCCGCAAATTTTGCGGCAAATTTAATCATAAAATACCGCAACTCAAAATTTCGAGAAGCGATGGATTTTGGCGCGGCGGTCTTTTTGGACACCGCGGGCATAGCGGATTTCGGGATAACCGAAACCAATGATTAAGCCCATATAATGGTCCTCGGGGATTCCGAGCATCGAGCGTGCGCCTGGTACATCGCTGATAACGCTCGCCGAATAGCTCATGATGGTGGTGCCGAGACCGTGGGCATTGCATATCATCTCAAAGTAAGCGCTGGCTATGTTGCAGTCGGCGATATCATCCTGCGCCCACTGCCCTTTTGCCCGTTTGTGGGCGACGAACAGATGCGGAGCGCCGCAAAACAATAGGTCATCCTTACGCAACGCCTGCTCCGAGCGCTTCATGGTCTGATACATGGAGCGGCTCATGCCGGAACTATAGTATCCCCTCGCCGCATTCTTCTCCATGCCGTCGTAAACAAACTTCCAGATACGGTCAAGTTCATCCATATCATCAATTATTGTCATCTCAAGAGTCATGGAGTTGCCTCCCGTAGGCACATTCTCCATATCCCTGACAATTTGATCCATCAAAGCGCGGTCGACGTTTTTGCCGAGATAGCGGCGGCAACTGCGGCGGTACGCCACCAACCTATCCATCTGCCCCCCTATTGATGCGTCAGGTTTCGGTAGGGAATCGGCGGGACGCTTTCCAAGGACACTGACGGCGGCTTCGGGACACACGGCAAGACAATGTTGGCACTTCCAGCAACCGCTCCACCCGAAGCGGTCGAAAGCTTTAATCTCCGGTCTGCCGTCAACGAGCTTCAACACTTGCCCGGAACATACGTTCACACATTTGCCACATCCGGTGCATTTATCTTCATCAACGTAAAATTTAGCCTTGTTTTGTTGCGTATTCATATATTGCGTTTGACATTGCGTTTGACATTGCAAAAGTAGCGATTTTTTTCTACAATCAAAAGTATATGGTTATACCTTGTATTTTCACTAAAATCAGCAAAAACGCAAAGTATACCTTACATTTCTGTCAAAATCAGCTAAAGTATAAAGTATAATTTGTATATTTGCACAACACGATGACATCCCAAGGCACAAAAGTGTCTGATATGCTGACATCCACCTATCTCAAGTATTTGTGCAACGCCTACATTGTCAATGCCGTGCACCGCTACGATATCCACGGAAAACGTCTTTTTGAGCAAAACAATAAATATTATTTTGCCGACCACAGACTACGCAACCTCCTCTGCGGCTTCAACATACGTGGCAGCATAGAGAAGATTATTGAGAATGTGATCTATCTCCACCTCGTGGCGCAAGGCTTTAAAGTCGCGGTAGGTGTCATTCGCTCCGCCGAGATAGATTTCATCGCCACAAAAGGGGATAAAACGATCTACGTCCAAGCCACATATCTCCTAAGTTCAGAGGAGACCATCAATCGTGAGTTTGGGAATCTGCGAGCCATCCACGACAATCACCCCAAATACGTAGTTTCACTGGATTCCGTCAGTGGTGGGCTTCCCGAATATCCCGGCATACACCATATCCAACTCCGTGATTTCCTAACTACCGATTTGTAACGCCGTCAACGGATGCAATATCCCCACGTTCGGGAACGTTATTGGTATGGTTCGGCGTAGAACCGAACATAAGTAAATACGATATCGCAAATGAGAAGAACTATCATATCCGTCATGGTGTTGTTAAGCTGTTTTGGAGGGGGATACGCCCAAAGCTACGGCGAGAAAGCACAGAATAAAGCCACAGGAGCCTATAATGAATCGGGGCGCATGGAGATGCCCACCATCCCCACAGTGTATGAGATGACCGATGAGGTGCGCAATAAATTAAATCTTGACCACACTCTATTCGACAAAGTCTATCAAGCATACGACAAATTCAACAATGCCATCTTCGGCAGCGACAAATCATCCTCCGGTATGGGAGAGGGTGGTCCCGGCGGACGTGGCGGTATGCGCGGGGGGCCCGGTGGAGGCATGGGTGGTCCCGGTGGTATGGGCGCTCCCGGCGGAGGCATGCAAGGGGGGCCCGGCGGCATGGGCGGCGGACCCATGGGCAACGATATGAGGGCGAACAAATCTCAACAGAAGGAGAAAGCACCTAAGGAGTTATCGGAGAAAGAATTGAAAAAACGCCAGCAGAAGATAGAGAAGCAGGAGCAGAATCTTGCGAAAAAGATGTCTCAGATCCTTAAGGACGAGGCTAAATACCAACAATGGCTGAAGATTAGAGAACAACAACTCAAACGTATGTTCCCTCATCAGCCAGGTGAATAGGCACCCTACACTTCGTCATCACGCTGATTGAGACGCCATTTGCCGAGTTCCTCACGGGAGACGAGTAAGAGTAATTACAGAGAGAAATATATGGATTGGCGTACTTTATCTATCAAAAAAAGGAGATAAAGTACGCCAATCCCAATATTTTCTGTTATTAATCATTTTCGTTGGCGAAACCTACGGCACGGTTGACGTAGTCGAGGAATGGCTTGGTGGGACGGAACATCCCGGCGACACGTTTGGCGAGATTATCACCGAGAAGGAAGTCATCGTCCACAGTCGCCACCAAACAGAATGTCTTCAGACGGAGATATTCGGAGTATGGAGCATCGGCGGGATACCCCTTGGGGTTACGCTTGAGCGCGCCATCTCTGTCGAGGCGGAAAGCTGGAGCCACCGCCGTCACAATACGATCGAAGTCACCGTCGCCATCAGCGATATCCTCACGCAGCAAACGGAGCACCTCCGGAGCACAGCAATAATTGCCGACGGCAAGCATGTGGGCTTCGGGGAAACCCTCCCCTCCCGTAGCCACATGAAAGTAATAGCCGCTATATGGCGATTTCCTACCGCCGGGGCATATAAAGGCTCCTAAATGTGTCTTATATGGGGATTTGTCTTCGGAGAAGCGGACATCACGGTAGATACGATAGGTGCAATCCTTGGCGGTGAGACCCTCTATCGACGGATCATACTTCGCAATCTCCATAATCACCTCATCCACCAAGCTGTTAAACTTAGCCTGCATCCGCTTGTATTCCTCTTTATGCAGAGTGAACCAGCCGCGCTCGTTATGTGTACGCAGCTCCCTCAGAAAATGTAGTATCTCTTTCATATTGATTTTATCGGTTGTACAAAGTTACACTTTTTGACGGAAAGCGGAATTACATGGGAACGAAAAAATTTGAAGCGGAAGGGGATAAAAAGAAAGGACTCACACGGAAATCCGCATGAGCCCTTTGCGATGTACTATAA
>CAYQMV010000099.1:2799-4746 GCA_964418705.1 uncultured Sangeribacter sp. | reverse complement strand
CCGCTAAACACCATGCAGGCATCCAGGTCAGACGCCACTTGCATCATTCTCACTTCGCAATTATCGTCGAGAATGACATCTCTATCGGTAATCTTGACAAGTATATATTCTACGAGACCGGCATTGAAGATATCCTCTCGCAGCGTTTTTACATCCTTAAATTTAATCATTTTTTACAGTTTATAACTTATTAACGCAAATCAAAAACTTTAAGTATATCTTGCATCAATTGATCGCGTTGTTGCTCACCACGGATAGTCTCAAAGGGGATGCTCATAGTGATGACGCTACCCTTCTTGAACTTGGAATAACGAGACACGGCGCTGCTATTGTCTGACAATGTCATCAAGGCAGTGCTGGAGACCGATTCTGAAGGCTGAAGGATATCGGGGTTCTCTACGATATACATCTCCTCGTTGAGGGTATTGTTGTAGGTGTAATTGCGTTGACCGAGTCCCAGTCTCAAACCATCGTCGGTAGGCACGGCGCGGGGTGTGGAGGGTCGTGTGGTGGAGCGGTAAGGTGTCACGCCCAAGACCTGCTCGATGAAGCGCGGACTGTCGGCGTAGATGTCTGAAGCCAAATATTGACCGCTGACAAACAGGTGACCACCCTTAGAGAGATACTCCTCGATACTGTTTTGGATAGTCTCGGAGAATGTGCGGTAATTCACGCCCGATTTGCCATTGCCCACTGTAGTGGCTTTCTGTTTGCCGAGAATCATATCCACCATGGGGTAATCAGTCAGCTTAACATTGCCCGCCTCGACAGCGCCGATACTAGAGGAGATGAAACCACATCCGGCTTTAGACAACGCCTCGCCATGTTCTGCTACGAAGTCAAAGGTATTGCCTGCGATAACGGTATTGATATAGCTAGAGGAGCTGGCACCGAAGCTGTCGCCCGCGCTACGGGAGAAGTTCTGTTGGTAACCGCTGAATGAGATATCCTTGATGTAAGGCACGCCGAAGTCGTTCTCCGCATCGAAACCGGCACGTCCTGACTCTGAGAATGTGGCAGGCGCGCTGATGCGTGTAAAGCCGTTGACGATAAGCACGGGGGCATTGTTGTCCGCGGAGTTGCGCAATGCCAATACCTCGCTGTCGAAGCTGATGCCACCATCGTTGCTGGCTACCACTTTGAAACTGTGAATCAAATTATCCTTTACCTTCACTGAGAAGTCGGTGCTTTTAGTCTCTCCGATTTTGTGGAAACCGAGGTTACCTTCGGTGCGTTCCAGGATGATATACTTATTAGGTACGGCAGTAGGCTCCAGCGGGTCGGGAGTTGGTTGCCAACGCAATTTATACTCACCTTTGCCGCGCTCCTTAGTGATGGCGAACTCCTTCACAGCCAATGGTTGGATTACGACCTCACGACCTTTGCGCTCAGCCAGGAAACGCGCCATGCCTTTGTAGATGGCACGGCCTACCAGGAATCGGAAGTTGGGGTCCAAGCCATACTTCATGTCGGCATAGTTCTGGTGCGACATCAGCTCTATCAGCGCCGTGGGTACCTCAGCCACACGAGACTCCAGGTATGATTTATCCCACATCGAGCGGCGTGTCCAGCGTGGCTCATATACGTTGCGGATATCAGAAGTGATCTGGCGCATCAGCATATCGGTAAACATACGTGAATTCATGCGGGGAGTGCCGTCCACGTAAGAGGCACCGTCGTTGGTGTAATAGATGCCCAATGTGCCTACGAAGCTGTCGTCGCTACGTTTACCCGCGTCGGAGTGGAGCGCCATGCTCAAATCAATAGGTATGTTAAGGCCCTCTTTGTTGGGCAATACGCGGCTACCACCTGCCAAGTAATTTACCCAATGGCCACGACAAGTGTAGTCATCCTTGTAGTCATCGCTGCCGTGGAAGGGTGAATAGATATATTCGGGGAAACCGGCCCAATGGAGCCAATAGCGCGCACCCTCGAGGAATCGGGGCA
>CAYQMV010000099.1:0-2699 GCA_964418705.1 uncultured Sangeribacter sp. | reverse complement strand
AAGAGCACCGGACGTTGCCACATCCACGCATTAGCGCCGGGACGGAAGTATCTGCCATGGCTATGCCACAAGGCGATATAATCGTTGTCCATACCTTTGGAATAGTTGCTCCACTGATCCGTGGCCTCCACAAAGGATGGGTTGTGGCGATATTTCTCGGGCAACTTGTCTATCTTGTTGATATAGTATGACAACGCATGTCTGCCCACATTCAGCGAGATGCCGTAGTTCTGGATGGAATCCGGCAACGCATTCTTCACCACATGTTTAAGGTCGTTGATATATTCCTGAGTGATAGGTAGATAAGTAAAGTTCTCATTGAGCGACACCTTAGTGTTTCTGCTTTTATCATCAGGTTTAACGGAATTGACACGTAGTCCTCCGGGATTATGATTGGAAGGCACCCAATCCAGAACCGCTTTATTTACAGCTAATGTCAATGAATCATTAGATGGTGTTTCAGCTACCGGTGCCGGTGTTTTTACTTTAGTATATGACTTTTTAGAGCTTTTATTTTTGGATTTCTTGGATTTTTTGGATTTCTTAGAGTCTGAGGATGAGCTTCCCCGCTTCTTCTTAGATCCCTTTTTAGAGCCCTTCTTAGATGACGTCTGTGTGGTTGACGCCTTACGTGATTTTCTAGCGTACGCATCATTGGTCACTACCGCACACGACATAAATATTATCAATAGAGAGAAGATTATTGATATGTGCTTTTTAAAATTCATTTCAATATAGCTGTTATGAGTAAAAATAATTTTACAAAGTTACCTAAATTCGGTTGTTCTTTAAAGTTAAAAGATACTAAGACCTATCTTTGAAATTGAAGCCTAATTGTAAAATGGTAGGATGAATGTCGCACCCTGAAAAAAGTTGACTCATAAAAGAGTCAACCTATTTCAAGAACCGACATGGTATCCAAAGACAGATAAGTTGTGGTAGCCTTGACCTTTTTTATTTTGCCGGTGTAAAAAATCCGATTTTTTTATGTACTTTTGCATATCTAAAAGCAATACCAACCACTCAATAGCTTTCTAAAATGAATTATCTTAACTCTCCGCAAGAATCAACTTCTACATATTTCAATTCTATTGTCAGAGACGATGTTAAGCCTCTGTCGGTTGATGATTTATCCCAAGAGGTAGTTGAGAAATTTAATGAAAAGGTACGCCTTGCATTTACAGATGATGCTGATGCAACTATTCGCAGAGTCAAATATCTGATTCCTTATATACTACAATCTATTGATTGGAATGAATATGGAATACCTCTTGAAGCATGGCAACTTCAATATTATTATAGGCGTAATCGTTTCTTAGAGAGGACAAGACTTAGTTATGAGAAGTTTGCCACGCATCAGCCACTTCAGGACGCAATCAGGAATCTCCACTTGGATTCAGAGGCGACCTTTGAATTTATCTTGTTCCTGAAATATTACTTTGGAATGAGGTCAGAATTGCGATATTCATCCGTTGAACAGTTACAGCTGGCACAATCCGCACTTCAAAACTTGGAATCAGGGAAAGATGCATCAATAGACATTTCTGTCGGAGGAAAGCACTTTAAGATTGCCAATACCCAATTCGTGAAGGAAACAATCTGCATGATTGATTGCCAACAATTAAAAAACTCGTCTTTTATAAATGAGTTTAACGAGGGTAGCTCACGTGAAAAGATTCGTGCCATTGACTATTATTTAGTTAAGACACTCCTTGACTACTTGCCTATAAAAAGAGAACCTAACCGAAATAACCTTTATAATCAGAACGAACGCAATTTTGGTTTGTCAGTGTTAAGCTACATTGGCAGATTGCCTGATATTGACCGTGATGGGACGTGCTCCAAAGAAAATAATGCGACATTTGATAAACTGATGCGTGATTTCAACGGTACGCGCATTCCATTTGCAATGGAGCTATTTCTTTGATAATAGGCGAGCTACAAGATGCGTAAATTTTGTCGAAAACATTTACGCTTTCTCAGGTCTTGATAATGCCATAATTTTGTACAGAGTTTAATAACACAACAATTTAATAACACAAAATTATGAGCGATTTTATCAACAATTTTAGGGCGATTCACCATTTTATACATGGTTTATTCGCAAACAGCAAGGGCGAATACACATTAACTTTTGTGCAAGACCCTGATGAACGATGGTACATTGATATGCCTTGGGACGGCAACCGTGCAAATCTTGAAATGGTTGCCGGTGCTGACAACCTTTTAAGTTACCTTGATACGAACTGTGAGCACTCAGTAACCATCAAGGTCGTGCAATCCGAAGAGCCACAACAACTTGACGGCTACACAGAGCTGAGACAACTTGACAAGTCTCTGCTGGGCGGGTCTCATTACGATTCAACATCGTTCAACAATCCCAACATTCCAAAAATATGGATATGCCCTGTTACCCTTTGCGTACTTGGGTGCTATCCCAAATTCCTTTACGTTAAGAAAGTCTGAACATTGTCCAATTCCAAATAACTTCCATCTTTCATCACGATTGATGGAAGTTTTTTTATTTTTCATTATCCCAATATCTTATTATTTCGAGCCTAATTGCAAAATGGTAGGGTGAGACAATTAAGCCGGAATTGACTATGTTTATCCAACAAAAAAGCGAGATAGAATGATTCATATCTCGCCTCTTTAATCTGTATGTGTCTATTTTAGTTCTCAGCTGCTACTATGTCGCT
>CAYQMV010000098.1:0-4756 GCA_964418705.1 uncultured Sangeribacter sp. | reverse complement strand
GACGCCGACGGTACTGCGAAAGCGGGAGAGTAGGTAACCGCCACCTAATCAAACAACGAAGGAGTCTGGGAAATCAGGCTCCTTTTTTTACACCTTTACGGCACCGGGTCGTAGCCGCTGCCGCCCCAGGGATGGCAGCGGAGGATGCGCTTGATGGCGAGCCAGGTGCCTTTGAATGGCCCATGCTTGCGGATAGCTTCCACAGCGTATTGGCTGCACGTGGGGGTGTAGCGGCACGCCGAGGGGAGATGCGGCGAAATGGCGCACTGATAAAAGCGTATGGGGAGTATGAGCAGCTGCCCTAATAGGTGCGGCAGCAGCCCCCTTTCCTTATTTTGTTGTTGACTCATCGTGCCTGTTGGTTTCTGACGGTGACTCATAGCGGTCGAGGAGTTTGGAGAGTAGTTTGACCATTGACTTCTCCACCTTGGCGTAGCTGACGTTTTCGCTGCCGATATATACGAATGCGAGGGAGAGCGTTCCCCACTCGGGATGGGCGTCGAGGATGGCGTCGAGCATTTTGCGGTTAAGTCGGAACGCCTCGCGCACACGTCGGCGCATGAGGACACGGTCCACGGCGTGGCGCCGTTTCTTCTTTGGCACGGTGATTAGGAACTGCAATTTCCCCACTTTCTCGGGCAGATGGTCGCGGAACGCGGCGATCAGCGGTTCGCGGTCCGTGGCGAGGGCTATGAGCCGCAGGGGGAACGCGTAATCGCCCGAGCCATGGTCAAAGAGATTGTTGACCAGGGTGCGGTGGCGCAGTTTCATTGCTTTATTCAAACCAAGCTTCTCCGGAAGACGTTGTGCGGAGAATGGCGTTTCGGCGGCGGAAATTGGAGCCGCGGACCCCTTTTTAGGGGGGAAAACATCATTTTCGACCATAATAATGCACAAAATTAAAAAAAAATTTGCGAAACTCTTGCGCGGATGAAAAAAAGGTTGTAACTTTGCACCGCAAAAACGAAGAAGCCACCTCTCGAAAGAGAGCGAAATTCGGAGTCAAGCACCATCGGGGTGTAGCTCAGTCCGGTTTAGAGTACGCGTCTGGGGGGCGTGTGGTCGCAAGTTCGAATCTTGTCACCCCGACTGAAAGAAAAGATCAAGCAATCGCTTGGTCTTTTTTTTTGCACTCAAAGGATAGGATTGATAGGAATGATAGGAGGGATATGAGGCTGCCAGCGTGATTTATGCCGGGGTCCTTCGTATCCCTCCTATCTATCTTATCATTCTTATCTTTCCTATTCCTTGCGCTGCTCCCCTCTCTTTTAGGGGAGGGGGTGAGGCTTTCTTATTTCTCCAAACTCTCCATCACCAGGCCGGCGAGGATGAAGCCGAATATGGCGGTGGTGTGCGCCATGGTGCCGTTGATTTGCGCTTTGGAGGTACACCATTCGTGGTTCACCAGCGTAGGGTCGCCGGGCCCCACCGCCGCTTTAGGACACAGGCACGCGGAGGTGCCGCATGAGTGGTTCACGCCGCGGTTCTGCACCAGCTCCGGACTGTACACGCACATAAACTTGCGGCGCGGGAAATCCTTGCTCCGTTTGAATTTGTTGCGGAGGGCACGCGCCAGCGGACACCCTTGCACTTTCCAAAACTCCGCCACCTTTATCTGCGTGGGGTCGAGCTTCAGTGCCGCTCCCATCGAGGAGAAGAACTTAGTCTTCGCCGCCGTGGCGCGACGTATCAGGAGGGCTTTGTTCTCCAGGCTGTCTATGGCGTCGATCACAAAATCATACTCGTCGAGGTTGAAGTCGTCGGCGGTCTCCGCCGAGTAAATCTTCTGAAGGGGGGTGATCCGCGCCGAGGGATTGATGTCGAGAAGGCGCGCTTTCAGGGCCTCCACTTTCACCATCCCCACCGTGCGCATGGTCGCCATAAGCTGTCGGTTGACGTTGGTGATGCACACGCGGTCGGAATCCACGATGGTGAGATCGCGGATGCCGCTGCGCACAAGACTCTCGGCGCACCAGCTACCTACGCCCCCGACACCGAAGATTATAACCTTCGCACCATAGATGCGTTGCATGGTCGCCGCGCCCACCAATAACTCTGTGCGTCTGAATATTCCCTCTTCTATTCCCATTTACTTCTTTGTTTAATGTTTTCAAATTTCAGAGTGCAAAAATACATAATTTTTTTGTACTTTTGCCACATAAAACTATATTACCATGAAGTCTATAGCCAAACTTTTAGCCTTACTGGCGCTGTTGCTGTTGCCATGCGCCGCGGAGGCGTTCACTGTTCCGTCGCGGGGTGTTGAGAAGACTCTCGCCGAGCAACGTCGTCGTGAAATTTCCGACTTGCGCTACACCCTTGCTTTTGATATTCCCGAATCGCGTCTTGCCGAGGTGGAGGGGGAGCTGATGATAGAGCTCACCTACGCCTCCGCCGACCCTTTGGTGATAGACTTCAAGAGCGGCGCGGAGGGCATCCGCCGTGTGGAGGTCAACGGGAAACGTTGCCGCGACTACACTTTCAAGAACGAGCATATCATCATCCCGGAGAAGTATCTCCGTCGCGGGCACAACGAGGTGGATATAGACTTCACCGCCGGCGACAAGCCGCTCAACCGGAATGAGGATTACCTATACACACTGCTTGTGCCCGACCGGGCGCGCACGCTCTTCCCCTGTTTCGACCAGCCCGACCTCAAGGCGGAGTACAATCTCACGCTTGAGATTCCGGCGGCGTGGGAGGCTGTCTCCAACACCGTGGCTCTCAGCCGCGCCGTTGTGGGGGACCGCGCCACGGTGGTGTTCGGTCCCACGGAGCCGTTGAGCACCTACCTCTTCTCCTTTGTGGTGGGGCGTTTCGATAAGCGCACCGCGGAGCGCGACGGGAGATCCATCACCGCCTACTACCGCGAGACCGACCCGGCGAAAGTCGCCCAGCTCGACACAATCTTCAATCAAATCTTCTACGCCCTCAAGTGGCTCGAGGAATACACCGCCATACCGTATCCCTTCGCCAAATATGACTTTGTGATTCTCCCCGGCTTCCAGTTCGGGGGAATGGAGCACACCGGGGCGACCCTTTACAACGACATACGTATGTGGCTCGGGGAGACCCCGACGCTCCAGGAGGAGCTTGACCGCGCCCTCTTGATCGCCCATGAGACCTCCCATATGTGGTTCGGCGACCTCGTGACCATGGCGTGGTTCGATGATGTGTGGACAAAGGAGGTGTTTGCCAACTACTACGCCGCGGAGGTGGCGGAGCCGTTGTTCCCCGACGCCAACCATGCGCTCAACCGCCTGCGCACGTTCTATATCCCGGCGGTGAGCGAGGACCGCACCCCCGGATCCACCCCCATACAGCAGGAACTCTCCAACCTCGAGTATGCCGGACTTGTCTACAACAATATCATCTACAATAAAGCCCCGGTGATGATGGCGAAGCTCGTGGATATCATGGGCAAGGAGGCTTACCGCGACGGAATACGCGAGTATCTCTCCACCTATTCCTACGCCAACGCCACCTGGGACGACCTTGTTGCTATCCTCGACGCCCACACCCCCGCCGACCTCAAATCTTTCTGCGAGGTATGGGTGAAGGAGAAGGGTATGCCGGAGATTTCATTCCGGACCTCCGGCGACACCCTCACGGTGACGCAGCGCGACCCCTACGGACGCGGACTGCAATGGAGGCAGAAATTCAATGTCGTGGTGACCGATGATTCAGGAGCCGCCGCCACCGTGGAGGTGGTGATGGACGCGCCGGAGGTGACCGTACCCCTTCCGTTCGCTCCGGCGCACGTTGTACCCAACGTTGACGGGGGTGGCTACGCCTATTTCTCCATGGGTGCCTCCGACCTCGATTATATGCTGCGTACGTGGGAGTCGTCTGCCGACCCTCTGATGCGTCAGACCTCCGCGATGACGATTTATGAGAATTACTTGCACGGCAAAGTGGAGGCTACCGCCGCCGCCGAGTCCTTCCTCGCCGGGGTGGCTGCCGACTCCGATCCCCTTATCGCCGGGCTTCTCGTCCGCTATTTGGAGTATATCGCCATTCATTCGCCGGAGGTAAGCCCCGCGGTGCAGCACCGTGTGGAGGAACTCTCGCGCACCCACGCCGACAAGAGCGTGCGCCTGCAACTGCGCCGTATGCTCGCACGCATAATGACCGAGCCGGAGATTATCGATGAGATTTATGCTGAATGGGACGCCGCGGACTCACCCCTCTGGGGCGCGTCGGACTATATTGATCTTTCATACGAACTCGCCATCCGTATGCCGGAGCGTAGCGGAGAGATAATCGCGAAGCAGCGCGGACGCATTACCAACGGCGATAAACTCCGCGAATATGATTTTGTGAGCCGCGCCTGTGCCGCCACCGCCGCGGAGCGTGATGCCTTCTTTGCCCACCTCCTCACCCTTGAGGGACGTTCCAATGAGGCCTACGCGCGCAAAGCCCTCGCGTATCTCAACCATTTCACACGTGACGAGGAGACGGTGAAGTATATCCGTCCGGGACTTGAGGCGCTTGACGATGTGCGCGCCAACGGCGATATCTTCTTCCCCGGCGTATGGTGTTCCTCGCTGCTATCCTCCCACACATGCGCCGCAGCGCGTGCCGCGGTGGAGGAGTTCCTCTCCACCACCGACTATCCCCAGTTGTTGAAAAATAAAATTCTAAAAGAGAAATAAGTCATAAAGCCATTATAGACCCTTGGAAACCGCAAATTTTATTCAAAAATACCCCTACTGATTATCAGTGGATTAGGAATTAATTTTCAAAAAGATTGAAT
>CAYQMV010000097.1:0-4773 GCA_964418705.1 uncultured Sangeribacter sp. | reverse complement strand
CAAGGCGTTGCCGCCGGTGGTCACCTCGGGGTTACCCATGAAGACACCGATTTTCTCACGCAGCTGGTTGATGAAGATGCAGCAGGTGCGGGTCTTGGAGATCGCGGAAGTGAGCTTACGCATGGCTTGCGACATCAAACGCGCATGGAGACCCATATTCTTGTCGCCCATCTCGCCCTCGATTTCCGCCTTGGGGGTCAAGGCAGCCACGGAGTCGATCACGATCACGTCGATAGCCCCTGAATTGATGAGCTGCTCGGCTATTTCCAACGCCTGCTCACCATTGTCGGGCTGCGCTATCCACAGACGCATCACGTCAACGCCCAATGCTTCGGCGTAACTGCGGTCGAAAGCATGTTCAGCGTCGATGAGGGCGCATATACCACCCTCTTTCTGCGCCTCGGCTATAGCATGGATCGCCAACGTGGTCTTTCCGGAGGACTCCGGACCAAAAATCTCGGTGATACGTCCGCGGGGATATCCTCCCACGCCCAACGCGTAGTCCAATCCTATGGAGCCGCTGGGTATCACCTCAACGCTCTCCGTAGGCTCGGCTCCGAGACATATTACTGAGCCGGCACCGAAATCCTTGGCTATCTTCGCGGTCGCCATATCCAATGCCTTGAGTTTTTCTAACGCCGATGAATTGCCGCCTACGGCAGCCTTTCCCGGGGCAGTTTTTTTCTTTGCCATTTATTTATCAGAAGATATTAGTTGTTGTTTAAGATTTGAACCACAAATATAGCTCAAATCTTTGGATTAATAGCCCGGTTTGCCCAAAAGTTTGAACATATTCTTCTTGTAAGCCTCCACGCCGGGTTGGTTGAAGGGGTTCACCCCGAGCATATAGCCGGAGATGCCGCACGCTTTCTCGAAGAAATAGATAAGCTCACCGAGGGAGTATTCACAGAGGGAATCAATGGTGATCTTAAGCACCGGGACATTGCCGTCGTTGTGCGCCATCTTGGTGCCGAGAGCCGCCATTTTGTTGACCTCGTCCACACGTTTTCCGGCGATATAGTTCAAGCCGTCGAGGTTCTCCTCGTCGCCGGGGATCACGCATGTGTGGTCGGGGGTTCCCACCTCAATCACAGTCTCGAAGATGTTGCGCTCGCCATCCTGGATCATCTGACCCATGGAGTGCAGGTCGGTGGTCAAATCCACGGACGCGGGGAAGATGCCTTTGCCCTCCTTGCCCTCGCTCTCGCCGTAGAGCTGTTTCCACCATTCGGCGATATAGTGAAGTTTGGGATTATAGTTAGCGAGGATCTCAATGTTGCGTCCCCCTTGATAAAGCGCGTTGCGCATCTTGGCGTAGCGTTGTGCGAGGTTGTCGTCGGAGGGGTCTTTGGTGGCGTTCTGCATAGCCACGGCACCCTCAACGAGTTTTTTGATGTCGAATCCGGCGACGGCGATGGGGAGGAGTCCCACGGGAGTGAGCACGGAGAAACGTCCACCCACGTTGTCGGGAATCACGTAAGTCTTGTATCCTTCCTTGTCCGCCATGGTGCGCAGCGCGCCGCGGCAAGCGTCGGTGACAGCCACGATTTTCTTCGACGCGGCGTCTTTACCCTCCTGTGCCTCCAATTGAGCCTTGAGCAAACGGAACGCTATGGCAGGCTCTGTGGTGGTGCCGGATTTGGAGATTACTATAATTGCGAATTTTTTACCTTTCAAAAGATTTTGAAGCTCATAGAGATAGTCCTCGCCGATGTTCTGACCGGCGAAAAGCACCTTGGGGGCGTTCGCCTGAGCGGGAAGATAAGCGGAGAAAGCGTTGGAAAGGGCCTCAATCACCGCTTTGGCACCGAGGTAGCTGCCGCCGATGCCGATGCACACCACGTAGTCGTTGCCCTCTTGAAGGCGTTTGGCGGTGGCGTTGATATCGTCGAGCTGAGCCGCGGTGATGGAGCCGGGGAGACTCACCCAACCCAAGAAGTCGTTGCCGGGGGCGGTGCCCTCGTTAACCTCGGAAAGTGCTTTCACCGAGGCTGCCTCTAATGAAGCGAATTTCTCTACGCCGGAGAATTTTACGGCGTCTTCGATGATTACGTTCATGATTTACCTGTATTTTAGTGTTAATTAAAAGTATCTATTACTTGCCGGAAAGCCTGGCGCGGCTTCATGTCGCGGTATAAAATGCTATACACACATTCTAAAATGGGCATCGGCACCATTCTCTCACGGTTGATGTCGTACATGCACTTGGTGCCGTAGTAACCCTCCGCGACCATCTCCATCTCCATCTTCGCCGCATGGACGGAATAACCTTTTCCTATCATCGCGCCGAAGTTATGGTTGCGCGAGAAGCGTGAGTAGGCGGTGACAAGGAGGTCGCCGAGATAGGCGGACTCACATATATCGCGGCGCGCCGGAGCCACGGAATCCACGAAACGGCGCATCTCGCACGCGGCGTTGCTGGTGAGCATCGCCACGAAATTGTCGCCCCATTTCAAGCCGGAGACCATGCCGGCGGCTATGGCGTACACATTCTTAAGCACTGCGCAATACTCTATCCCCTCCACATCCTCCGACAGGATGGTCTTCAGCATCGCGCCTCCGACAGCCTCGGAGAAAGCGCGCGCCTTCTCCACATCGTGGCACCCCAAGGTGAGATACGACAAATGGTCGAGGGCCACCTCTTCAGCGTGGCAGGGTCCTCCGATCACCACCATATTCTCATCCTTGCATCCGAAGTGGCGGATGAAATAGTCGGTGACAATCATATTGCAGTCGGGAACGATGCCCTTCACCGCCGAAACGATGATTTTATCGCTTATATCGACTTTGATTTTGTCGGCGTGGAGCTTGAAATAGGGAGATGGGACCGCCACCACGATGGTGTCGGCGGCGGAGCATGCCTCATTGATATCGGAAGTGAACTCTATACGCGCCGTATCGAAGGTCACGTCGGTCAGATAAGCGGGGTTGCGGCGCAGTTGCTTGAAGTCGGCGATGCGTTCCGGATTGCGCATATACCAAATCAGACTCTCCTCATTGGAAAGGATCAGTTTGGAGAGGGCTGTCGCCCACGAGCCTCCGCCAAGTACCGCGATTTTCCCGAGATTTACCATGGGTCTATTGTTAAGTTTATATGATAAGATGCATTGCGCCGGAGCTGTCTCCGCGCAATGCATCGTTATAGAGTGGTTTATTCTTTTTCTTCAGTGTTTTCCTCGTTGGCGTCGGAGTTTTTCTGAGTTTTCTCAGGGCGCATTTGGGGGAATAAAAGCACCTCCTGGATGGTGGACTGTCCGGTGAGCAACATTGCCAGACGATCCATGCCGATGCCCATGCCCGAAGTGGGGGGCATACCGTATTCAAGGGCGCGGATGAAGTCATGGTCGATGATCATGGCCTCGTCGTCACCCTTTTCAGCCAGATGCATCTGGTCGAGGAAGCGCTCGTATTGGTCGATGGGGTCGTTAAGCTCGCTGTATGCGTTGGCGAGTTCCTTGCCGTTGACCATAAGCTCGAAACGCTCGGTAAGCTCCGGATTGTCGCGGTGGCGCTTGGTGAGCGGCGACATCTCAATGGGATAGTCGGTGATGAAGGTGGGCTGGATGAATGAGCCTTCGCACTTCTCGCCAAACATCTCGTCGATGATTTTGCCTTTTCCCATGCCGGGATCGAGCTCCACACCCATCTCCTTGGCGGCGGCGCGGAGTTCCTCCTCGTTCTTGCCGGTGATGTCGAAGCCGGTGGCGTTCTTTATCGCCTGCGCCATGGTGATGCGCGGGTAGGGTCCCTTGAAGTCTATCTCGTTGTCGCCCACTTTCACGGTGGTGGTGCCGTTCACGTCCATGGCGATCTTCTCAAGCATCTGCTCGGTGAAGTTCGTCATCCAATTGTAGTCCTTGTATGCCACGTATATCTCCATACAGGTGAATTCGGGGTTGTGGGTGCGGTCCATACCCTCGTTGCGGAAGTTCTTGGAGAACTCATACACGCCGTCGAAGCCGCCCACGATAAGGCGTTTCAGATACAATTCGTCGGCGATACGCAAATACAGAGGAATATCAAGTGCGTTGTGGTGGGTGATGAACGGACGAGCCGATGCACCGCCGGGGATGGATTGCAAAATAGGAGTCTCCACCTCTACATAACCGGCTTCGTTGAAGTAGCGGCGCATCGAGGTGTAGACCTTGGTGCGCTTCAAGAAGATTTCTTTCACGCCTTCATTCACCACGAGGTCGACATAGCGACGACGATAGCGCAATTCAGGGTCGTCAAAGCCGTCGTAGGTAACACCGTCTTTCACCTTGACGATAGGCAGGGGGCGCAGCGACTTGCTGAGCACGGTGAGCGAGTTGGCGTGAACAGAGATTTCACCGGTCTGTGTGCGGAACACATAGCCCTTTACGCCGATAAAATCGCCGATGTCGAGCAATTTCTTGAATACGGTGTTGTAGAGCTCCTTGTCCTCGCCCGGGCAAATTTCGTCGCGCGAGATGTAAATCTGAATGCGGCCAAACGCATCTTGAAGCTCTACAAACGAGGCTTTACCCATGATGCGACGGCTCATGATGCGGCCGGCAACTGCCACTTGACGCTGCGGAGCGTCGTCGGCAAATGTAGCCTTTATCTCATCACTGTGACCGCTCACCGGAAATTCGGCTGCGGGATAGGGATCGATTCCGAGGTCGCGCAAGCCCTGCAACGAGTTGCGGCGGATAATCTCCTGTTCGCTGAGTTCAAGAATATTCATATCTTTCTGTGTTTATTTTGCTTGGGGTAATATATCGTGCAAAGTTAACTATTTCAAGCCAAATA
>CAYQMV010000096.1:0-4979 GCA_964418705.1 uncultured Sangeribacter sp. | reverse complement strand
CAAGAGTACCTCGTTGAGATGCTACTCTCGGCCAAAATTTGATGCGGTTGCCCTGGTTCCGGTGATATCCGATTTTGCGAAATGAAAAATTATTGCGATATTTGCGTATTGTATCATAAACCCCAAAGAAAGTGGAGATGGAAGCATTGAAGAATCTGCCGATAGGCATACAGAGTTTCGAAAAACTGCGTAAGGGTGGATTCCTTTACGTGGATAAGACGGCGTTGATATATCAGTTGGTAAGTTCCGGTGGCGGATACTATTTCCTGTCGCGTCCGCGACGATTCGGGAAAAGTATGCTTCTCTCCACCCTCCACGCCTATTTCGAGGGCAAAAAAGAGCTGTTCGAGGGTTTGGCTATCTCCGACCTTGAAAAGGATTGGATAAAGTATCCGGTGCTGCATCTTGACTTGAACAGTGGAGACTATACAGATGTCAAAGTACTAAATTCCAATCTCAACGTGACCCTTTCTTCCTGGGAGGATAGCTATGGCAGCAATCCTGTTGAAGACACATTTTCAACAAGATTCGAGGGTGTGATTCGCCGTGCCTACAAACAAACAGGGCAGAAAGTCGTGATTCTCGTGGATGAATACGAAAAGCCCATACTTCAAGCCATCGACAACGAAGAACTTCAAACGAGATACCGTGAAATCCTCAAGGGCTTTTATGGAGCGCTAAAGAGCATGGACAATTATATTCAGTTCGCATTCCTCACCGGTGTGACAAAGATTAATAAAATCAGCGTCTTCAGTGGGCTGAACAACCTACGCGACATTTCGCTGGCAAAAGAATACGGCACCCTCTGCGGCATCACCGACGAAGAAATAGACTCCGTGTTCACCCCATACGTGGAGAGATTCGCACAGCAAACCGACATGAGCGTGGACGCGGTGCGTCGAGAGATTCGCGCCTACTACGACGGCTACCACTTCCACCACTCCGCCCCGGCGGTCTACAACCCTTTTAGCCTCCTTAACGCTTTCACCGACAACGAGTTCAAAAACTACTGGTTCGAGACCGGGACACCGACATACCTTATCCGCCTGTTGCAGACCGACAATTGCAAGATAGAGGAGATAGCGTCGGCGGAGGTTTCCGACAGAATGATCGGCAGCGTGAACGAAAAGAACACCACCGCCGTCACAATACTCTACCAAAGCGGTTACCTGACAATCAAGGGTTTTGACCAACGATTCGGAATCTACAGCCTCGGCTTCCCCAACAAGGAGGTGGAGGAGAGCTTCCTCGACTCCCTCATGCCATACTACGTCTCCTTGAAAAACTCCGACGGCGGCACAGCCATTAGACGATTCGTGCGGGATGTGGAGGGCGGAAACGTGGAGGGGTTCATGCGCTATCTCTCCGGCTTCTTCGCCGACACGCCATACGAGCTTGTCAAAGACCTTGAGAACCATTACCAGAACGTGCTGTTTATCATCACAAAGCTCATGGGATTCTACGTCAAAGCCGAGTACCATACATCCGCCGGACGCATCGACATGGTGCTACAGACGGATGACTACACCTACGTGATGGAGTTCAAGCTCGACGGCACCGCCGAGGATGCCATCGCACAGATCAACGACAAGAGCTACACCCTCCCATTCGAGAACGGCGACCGCAAGCTCTTCAAGGTCGGCGTGAACTTCTCCAAGGAGACACGCAATATCGAAAAATGGATTGTGGAATGAACCACAGAAACAAGGCCGGCTCCTCAACACCGGGAGCCAGCCTTCTAAATTTTCACAAAAACAACCGTTTATGCGATGTAGTTTAAAAAGAAAGGGTCTATAACGAATTGCATAGGTGCTGAGTTCCAACCTCCAGATACTAATTACCAGTTTGTGGAACTACCCACACAAAACGTTATAGACCACTTGACTAATCTATTTACTTTTTCACATTTTTATTTTGAGCGACTTGCCGGAGTATTTCACGATATAAGTACCGGAATCCAACGGAAGTGCGACATTCGAGGAACATCCACGTGCGGCGACTCTGCCGTCTATGGAGTAAACGCAATATTCCACAGCCCCCGCGTCGCTCACTATGCGCAGCGTCCCACCTTCGGCATACGCTCTGGCTCCGCCGTCAGACACCGCCGACACTCCGCCGACCTCGGGAAAATCATCAATCTCAATAAAATTGGTGAAATGGTCCCATCCATACGCATTGCGGTATGCGTCAGCCATGCCGCGGCGCACATACACAGGGATATCTGAGTTGACATACTTGAACATTGTGGTCTCAGTCCCTGTCTCATTAACGCTTGCCTCACACTCCGGGACATCGATGGCTCCACAATATATCATATCCAAGCCGGAACATTTACTGAACGCTTCCTGCCCTATCCGTTTCATATCCGTCCCCATATAAACGGAGGTCAGCGCATGGCATTCGCTGAACGCCTGCGCTCCAATGATAGTGGCACATTCTGGCAAACGCACAGATCCCAAACTACTGCATGACATAAAAGAACGAAATCCTATACTATCCAATTTTTCCGGGAAATCAACCGTCTCAAGCGACATACAATCACTTGCAATATAGTCAGGTATACGCCTCATTGCACTGGAGAAATGTATTTTCTTAAGATTGAGGCAGTTGCTGAACGCTTCCTGCTCCAAGTCAGTGCATGATTCCGGCAAATAGACCTCATTTAGTTTAGTCGAACGAAACGCAAGCCTCCCTATTGACTTTAGGCCCTCGGAGAATACACATTTCTCCACTGTTGTGTTCCAAAAAGTGCCAAATTCTATTTTCTCCAACGTTGATGGGAAAACCACCTCACATCCTAAAGCGCGACAATTTAGGAACGCCCTGGTCGACAATGTCTCAAAACCCTCAGGAAACACAAGTTTGTCGCACACCAATGCGTCACAATCTTCGAAACAATTCGCACCGATAGCGCGCAAGGTGGAGGGTATGTTTATTGTCTTAAGCGACTTGGCGTAACAAAACGCATTGTCTCCAATCTCAGTCAATCCCTCGGGGAAAATTATGCGTTCAAGTCCGACACACCACATAATCCCGTCTTCGTCACACTGTTCCGCATAATGCCAAAAGGCTTTGGCAGGAATTTTCCCGCCCTCGATATCGGCGTTCTCCAGATTTATCACAGTCAATCTTCCATTAAACGTGGCATCCCACATAGTCCTGAAATCATCATCATTGATAGGGCCTTTCACAACAAGGGAATCCACCTCGTAAATATCCGGGGACAAAGCCTTCTCCAATTCTCCGGCCTCCGCCAACGACACTTCTTTGCCGACATACGGAGCTAGCCGTGCCGGCTTCTCCTTGACCTTGGTCTTAAGGCGTGGTATGAAAAGATCCTCAGATCCTCGCATATCATATTCCGCCTCACCACGGCTGTTAATATTCTCCGTCATCCTGTCTGTGGAAATTGCTTCTCCCGCTAATGTCGGGAAGGACACGGACATTGCAATCAACGATGCTACTATCATCTTCATGGTCATCTTGATTTTTATCGAACCGCACCTGACTCGTTTATGCTTAGCGTAAGTGGCAAGCGCAGTCCTTTTTGTTATATTAGATTGAAATTGTTGTCTCATCTACAATATCCCCGTTGACCATATAAAGGACAACATACATTCCACATTGAAACGCCGAGCTGTCTATCATAATCATATTGTCTCCGGAAGATATTTTTCCCATATATTTCGATGTTCCGTCAGATACGGACACTAACGACATAACGGCGTTCTCAGGAGCCTTATTACACAATGTCACCACAATGGTGCCATTCTCCCTAATAACATCCACAGTTTTTATTCCATAATCAGAATCTATCGACACAGAATCCGCGACCACGTCACCATCTTCCTTGGTTGCGTAAACGGTATAATCATGTTGCTTTGAACTTGGTGTCACAATTATGTTTTGCGACTCTCCAAGACTTTCTCCATTTTGTCCTGTCCACTCATACGTACTATTTTGGCCAACAGACGCACTGAGCAAGACCTGTCCTCCGTCCATTGATGTCGAATTTATTATTCCAGGCTGCAATGTCAGGGTCGGGGACTCTACCTCAAAAGTCTCACCCCCTATTACGTTACCATCCTCATCCCTTTGAATCAAATCAAGCGTGTACTTGTTACTCGTTGATGAGAACGTTAAGAAACGGAATTTTAGAGAGACAACGTCAAATTCATTTCCATTTAAGTTCACCGATTCCAATCGGCTCTGAGAATTTAAGAACTTAACACGATTAAGACCATTGTCTGAATTGGATGACACTACTTCAATGTCGCGAGATTTAAGACCACCACGCTTCCACGCATCATATACAGTGGGGGTCATTTTCATTTCTACAGAAGCACACGAAAAGATTTTTTCGTCATTGGATGTGCGTGGCACAAGCTCCAGAGCGTAAGCCTTCGATGTGGATGACACATTTCTAACATACACGTTGAACTCCTTTCCCAAATCTGTTTTCTTTATAATTGTCACATTCTTCTGAGCCTGATCATTATTATCCCTTGCACTGAACTTCGTTTTACCTTCAACATACGCCTCGTCATAGTTTGTGTCTAGGATTTTAGCCAATAAACAAAAATGGAAATTACCATCGGGATAGTCTTCCAATAAAGAGGGCAACGCCCAACTAACGACAACATCACGATATCCACCAGCCGGTATAGTATCTATATTTCTAATTTCAGTAGGTCCACCCGTAGCGTTTCTATTATTATATAATTCTCTACCGCGCCACGCTTTTGCTGTCAATCCAGTGGAGGCTTGAGCCCAATATACCTGCAACCATTTTCCACCGGTATATTCTTTTTTACCACGATTATGTATTCTGACATGCACATAGACAAGGCGATGACCAGAATAATATTCAGGATTCTCATGCTGTTCAATATTATCTTCCTGGTTACGCACCCAGATGGAGGGGCTTATCCAGAACTTATCTATCGTTGTGTTGGGTTCCTTGCCGGTATCGGCGGAAT
>CAYQMV010000095.1:0-4984 GCA_964418705.1 uncultured Sangeribacter sp. | reverse complement strand
CAGTCTCAAGCGGTTAAGCCAAATCTAACTTTCCACATTTTCTGAATATCCCTAGAATAGTTCCAGTTGCGGTTCCGGATGAGGTGCCGTTTTGCGTTTTATGCCGGAAAAAATTTTAATGTCGCCGAATTGTTTGTCTGTGATTGACATTATTCCCACAGACCCCTCCAGCGGCATAAACATTTTCACCCTGTTGATATGCACGTCCGCATTCTCCCGCGATTGGCAATGACGGGTGTATATTGAGAATTGAAACATGTTGAATCCGTCTTGAAGCAGATTCTTTCGGAAGAGCGCCGCACTGCGGCGTTGCGCTTTTGTCTCCGTGGGTAAATCAAAGAACACCATTATCCACATAACCTTATATTCGCTGAAGCGTTTGCTGTGGTTCATAATATGGGGTATGCTATTTTGCGCATCTCGCCGGTAAAGCATTTAGCCAGCGATGCGGTGGTTTGCGACACCGCTATCATAAGCGGACGCGTCATGTTGCCTATCTCCACGTCAAGAGTGGGAATCTCCAAAAACATCTTTTTGACTTCCGGTGTCAGCATGTGGTTCTGTTGCGATGCTTCGGAGGCGATGTATTCACATACGATTCTATCAACGTATGGGCGGTATGGTTCCATGATATCATCCGCAAGACAATAGGCGTTGTATCTGTTGTGATGGTGGATTCCTAATGTGGAGAGTAGCCCTGAGGAGACCAAAGAACGCGCCACTACGGCACGTAGGATGGCGTAGCCATAATTTAACAGGTTGTTGGGGTATTCACCGTAGCGGTCTCTGTAGAACTCATACTCTTCCGGAAAGATATTTCTCCAATAGTACACTGCGGCGCGGGCTTCAAGGTTTGTTGAGTCTCCGCTTTTCACCGATTCAGCCCATTTGCGCATATTCCCGATTTCGCAATCCCTTGTTTGTTTTAGCAGCGTGGCTTGATTGGTGATTTTCGATGCAATGGTCTGTTGCCATAGTTGCTTCTTTAGTGGGGCGGATGCCGCTATTTGAGCCGCAAACTTCTCCGACTGTACGGAATTTCCGTCGAGTAGGAGATTGAGGGCTATGGGGAGATGTTTGTCGTTGCACGTGATCACAGCCACCCCCGCCTCTATCAGTGACGATAGAAGCGATGTGGTGACGGTGATTCCGGGATTATCGAGCACTACGATTCCGATATCTTCAATGGGGCGTGTGGTCTTGATTTTGTCATTCCCTCCGTTGGGACCCGGTTGGGTGATGACAAGCTGTTTGTTCCTAAGCGACAGGTATGCCGGATTGCTAAAGGAGAGAGTCTTTTTTATCATATCTTTTCGATTTTACCTAATATGTTTATCTTGACTTTAATGGGGTTATAGCTGCGGATTCTTTTCAGACTGGTGATGCGTATTACATTCCCGTTATCCAACTCTGGCTTCTCTGTGTTGGATGATGTGCTAACATGAAGCCTAAAGAGATAAGCATTGCTGGTTAATTTCTGAACCCTATACAGGTGGGCGGTGAGGGTTGCCATGTCGTCGTTTTGCAGGGCGTCGTTGAATTGGTCGTCGCTCATGCCGATTATAAACATTTCGTTCAATTGCATTGTCAGCATTGTTTCCCAATCGGCATTGGGCAATGTTTCCGCCACGGCGTCGGGGAGCTGCGTATTGGATTGGCGTATTCTCTCCAATTCATATTCGGGATTTGTGATGATGGGAGAGATTCCGCATTTCTTGCGTAGGAAAGCGAGCCAAAACGGAACCACGATTTCATGGATATCACCGGAGTGGTCTGTGTAGAGGGAGATATGGTGGTTGTTGCCCCCTTTGGAGTAGCCTATGCTGTTGTTGTCCCTGTCTTTAGCCACCACCGTCAATTTGTTGATGTCCAATCCCGTGCGGCATCTCACGGATTTGATGACGCAGCCATGCGCCTCATCGGTGTATAGCGGCTCCTTTGTGAAGCTCTGTTTGAAGGCTGTGTCGTTGTGTTTGCATTGGGCGGCGCGTTGCTCAAGGAGGCTGCGGATTTTGCCGTCCACCACGGAAGCGATGTCTTTGCACTTAAGTGAGTCAATGGCATATTTGACCACGACTTCCTCGGAGCCGTCCGGTTTCCTGATTTTTCCGTAGACGGTCTCCTCCCAGAGCGCGCCGCGTGGAGTGAGAATGTCTCTTTGAACCAATTTGCGTTTTCCGCCTCTGGTCACGTATCGTTTGCTTGTGGTGGCGAGCCGTTTCCCCGGTTTCAAGGATATCGCTATGCGGTTTATCGCCGCCGAGGCTTCTGCTATGGAGAAATGGGGCTGGATCGCGGTCCATTTTTCGAGCAATGATTTCTTCTCGTTCCATTGTCGGTTGAGTTCAGCCACCTCTTTGGTCATTTCATCACGGGAGGCGTTGAGGGTGTTGAGTCGTTGGATGTGGCTTTGGCGTGTCAATGCCACCACTAATGCGTCTATGGCGTGGTGGCGGTGGTCACGGCGTTTGTTCCAGTCGGCTATCCTTTTCTCGGTGTGGCGGTTTCCATGGTTTTCAATCACTATCTCCTCCGTTTGCCCGCAGTTGTCGAATCTTGCGAAATTGAGATTGTGGAGAATCATGTCGTAGCCCCATTGGTGGCGGAGGAAGTCGGTGACGCTGCCGGTGGTGGTGGTGACCTTTGGAGTGACCTTCGCCAATATCGTGGTTGCCTTTTTGGTGATGTATTGCGTGAGTGAGAGGTCGCGGTTGAGGAAGTCGGTGGGTATTTGGTCCCCGGCGGTGAGGAGCCTGTCGTGTTTGGTCTTGGAGATTCTTTTGTCGGCGTATAGCTCGTCGACGCGCGAAATATAGTTCTCCAGGATGTCGTCCCCTTGGAGCTTCATGAAATCGTAGGCGGTGAGGTTGTTCTTTCGTCGGTTGCACTCTCTGCATGAACAAACTTTGTTGGAGAAACTGTCGTCGAAGAAGACTGATTGAGGCAGAATATGCTCACGCTCAGCATCGATGCCGTAGAGGAACTCTTTGAGATTTATCACCTTGCCGCAGTAGATGCATCTTTCGCCGGATTCCTGCCACATTCTGTATTTCTGAATCCTGCTCCTTGTGGGACGTATCCCCAGCTCTATGATTTTGTCGCTGATTTCCTTAGCCTCTTTCTCCCGTTTGTTGATATTTTTTTGGATGGAGATTCTGTTGTCTTTCGACATTTTAAGCTCGCGTGCCATCTCCACTCTAATTTCATCGGGATTGCCATAGGTGTCGATGATGCTGTTGACCACGTTGATCATTTGGTTGAGCACTTTCTCCACTATCGGTTGGCGCATTTCATTCTTGCGGAGTAGTTCGAGCCGCTCCACTTGCCGGGGTTGTTCATTTCTTTCAACGCCGCGGCACACGTTGATATAGTCCACCGCTTCGGTATAGTGCAGACCGCTCATCAGTTGCGGGATGAGTTTGCGCATGAATTTATTGGATTTGTTGGTGTATCCGTCGTTCACGAAATCCACTTGCGCCAGGCGTTCCAGCACCTCCTCATCGTGGATGTCGAATTGTTTGCGCAGGGCGTTTTTCAGCTCATCGTCATCTTTTATGGAATATATCAGATGCCAAAGTTTGTAAAGCGGTTGCTCTTTTATTGACGTTTCGTTCAGCTGCATCAGCATTTCGCCGGTGTCGGTGTTGATAAGTTCGGAGTTTTCCAAAGTCGGGGCGAAGCGTAGCAGTTTCTCCGCGTCGGGATAGTCGCCGAGGGCTGTGCGTAGGCGTGTGTAGGTGGTGTTGCCCGACAATCCTGTGCGTAGTTGCGCCGGGGTGGTGAAACCATCGTTTTTGTGAAGTCCGAGGATTTTAAGCACATCGGCTGATTTCATCTTTTCATGGGTGTTCATGAAATCGTAAAGTTCCGAATATTGGTCGCGTGAAATGGGGTATATATATTCATTGCGCCAATCATCGCCGAACAGAGAGGGCGTTTTCGCCACTTTTCGGCGCACGCGGTTGCGGTTGTTGGTGAGTTCGATATTGTTGAGCGATTCCCAAATTTTGCACATTTGGGAGATAGGGGAGGTGCGCGGAGCCACTTTGGGTCCGCTGAAGTATTCTTTGCCGTTCTCTCCGATCAGAGTGCGTTTCTCAAATTCACATAATCCCACGAGGCGCTTGCAAGATTTCAGCGGACGTTGGTAGAATATGGCGTGGCGCAGTTCTTCAATCAGATTGTCGCTGATTGAGTCGGGATGGAAATTTTGTTGGCATTTCATCACCGTGTTGAACTCTTCCAAATAGGCTATGCGTGGGAACACTTGATTCTTTATCGTATAATTATAGAATTGAGTGCCTGTGGTCGGGTTAGTGACAGTGTTTTGGAGAATCTTTTTATGGAAGTGCTCACCGACAGTCTCTTTATTGAGACGTATTTCAGCGTATCTGTCGTTGATTGATTGCAGATAGTCGCTGGTTTTCTTGCTGTTAGGTTCATCGGCTTGTTCGCCTCTGAGACGGCGGTAGCCCCTGCGGTTGTTGATGTGGAGCAGCACTCTGCCGATTTCGGGGAGGGTGAGCGGTGAGGTGGCTGCGTCGCTCCTCAGTTTCCATAGCTCCAACGGCGAAAGGCGTGTCAGCAGTCGGTCGTCGGGCAACATCCCGTTTTCCCGGAGTATGGAGATAAGCAGGGCCCTCCGCTGTTGGAACCTGTCGAGGTTTCTGCGCGCCGACCGCTTTTGCGTGCGTACGCTGCATGGGGTTACGCTTTTCCCCTCCGCGAAGTCGGAGGCCTCTTTGTTGGTCATGACTATCCGGCATCCCATATCTATGATGCGTTCGAGGCTGTTGTCGTCGTTAACCGAGATTAGCGACCATCCGATAGATCCTACTCCAAGATCCAAACCGAGCAATTTTTTCATGATGTTTAAAAATTTTATTTGTTTGATATTGTTTTTTTTCGTAACTTTGCCGCACGTACAATAGGCAGATAATAAAAACGAATAGTAAAAACTAAAAGATAAAAACGAAAAAGTAAA
>CAYQMV010000094.1:0-5052 GCA_964418705.1 uncultured Sangeribacter sp. | reverse complement strand
AACTCGCAATTGCTTAGAAAGCTTCTCCTATAAAGAGAAAGAAAATCCGACTGACTCCCATCAGCCGGATTTTTTTAAACATAATCTTGACCATTGCCCCTATTCGGGGCAAATATCCTATCACAGATTATCACTTTCTCTCCTTGATTATGCCGTTTTGATAAGCATAGAGAAGCTGTCGGAGTTCATGAATCTGCGTTTTCAAATCCCTACCAATATCCGTGTCGCGCACGCACACACGCTGCGAATTAAGCTCCACTATCTCCGTGGTGCTCACGATATCGGACCCTTGGCGGATAGCGTCGTCGGTGGATGTGAAGGGTTCATGCTGCACAAGCTCGAAGCCGCGGCTATGGTACACCAGCGTATAGCCGGCGATGCCCGTGGTGTCGTGGTACGCCTTCGCGAAACCACCGTCAATCACCATCATCTTTCCGTTAGCCTTCACCGGCTGCTCACCCTTGCCGACCTTCACCGGAACATGTCCGTTGATGATATGGCGGTGCTTCCCTTCCACTCCAAAAGCGTCGAGAATGCGGTCGCACACCTCCTCCTCTCCGCGGAGTTTATAGTAATACCCTTTCTCCTCCTTCCACAACTCCTTGTCGTTGATAAAATAACGCTCAAAGGTGGTCATCTTCGACTTATCGAAGAGTGAGGAATCCGGACCGCACCAGAGATACCAATAGTAGTCGCGTGCGAAAGACTTAAACTCCGGCTCTATATCCTTGCTGAAGGGGGCGCGCATAAGCTGCTCGGTGAACTCCAACAACTCCGGACCCGAATAATCATCTCCGAGGATGTTCACCCTCTTAAACGACCCGTCGGCGTTCAAGGGTATGGAGGCGTGAAACAAAAGGTTGGAATTGAATATCGTGTACATTCCGCCGTGTGAAAGAAGCGTTCCCATGTGGCGGCGGAGCTTGTCGCTGATGCTGAACGAGTGTACAAGCTTCTTCATCAAATCCTCCTCCTCTTCAGTGAGGGCGTAAGGATTCGCCGGATCCACCGTCGGGAAGTTCGTGTCGGGCAAAACATACTCTTTGCCCTCTATCTCTATCACTCCGCGTTCGAAGTCTATGAGATGCAGGAGATTGCGGTGTTCCATCCTCCACTCCGGATGGCGGGCGATGATCGCCGCCTCCAATTTAAATTGGATTATGGCTATGGCTTTGTGCATCTGTTCGATCACGCGCAGGTTCTTGGGGGTGTACTCCGTGCTCTCCTTGGAAATCTTCGCGCGGAACACCTCACAGGGGTCGTCGGCGTATGTCTCCATGGCGAACATTGCCAGAGGAAGGAGGTTGATGCCGTAGCCATCCTCGAGGGTCTCCATGTTGGCGTAGCGGAGCGAGATGCGCAACACGTTCGCCACACAACATTCGTTGCCGGCGGCGGCACCCATCCAGAGCGCGTCGTGATTTCCCCATTGAATATCATAGCTGCGATATTGCGCGAGAGTGTCGACAATGATGTGCGCACCGGGACCGCGGTCGTAGATATCACCGAGGATATGCAGACGGTCGATACTCAACGTCTGAATCACCGTGCAGATAGCCACGATAAACGGCTCCGCCTGTCCGGTGTTGATAATACTCTCAATGATACACTTGTAGTACGACTGTTTCTTCTCTCCGGAAGTCTCCTCATGCAGCAACTCCTCAATGATATACGCGAACTCCTTAGGGAGGGCTTTCCTCACCTTCGAGCGCGTATATTTGGATGTGACGCGTTGCAGCACCTTCACAAGCTTATGGAGGGTGACATGATAAAAGTCATCCATGCAACTCTCCGTGGCACGAATGAGCTTCAATTTCTCTTTTGGATAGTATATCAATGTACACAACTGGCGAATCTCATCTTCACGCATTGAAGAATCGAACAATTCGCGCACCTTGCGCTTGATATTTCCAGAGGCGTTTTTGAGTATATGAAGGAACGCTTCATACTCACCATGGACATCCGCCACAAAGTGCTCGGTGCCCTTTGGAAGATTAAGGATCGCCTCCAGGTTGATAATTTCCGTGCTCGCGGCACTGATTGTCCCGAATGACTGCGACAGTAATTCCAGGAAGCGATAATTAGTCTTCACCTGTTCTGCTGTAATTTCTTTTTCCTTGTTCATTATTCAAGTTTTTTGGAAATTAGACTTAAGGATCCGCTGTAATGCAAAGTTAAGCATTATTTTTCATTCCGCAATATTTTTTGCACTTTCGCCCCACTTTTCATCACATTTTTATCTATTCTCTAATATCTATCATCTACTATCTAATCTCTAATATCTATCATCTACTCCGCTCTCTTCCTGCTTATCGCCACCAGATAGACACCTACGAAGATAAGCACCACGGCGAGCACCTTCATGGGAGTGAAGGAATCAAGTCCGAGCCACACCCCCACCAGCGACGCGACTACCGGCTGAAGATAATTATACATTCCCACAAGCGTAGGTCGCAGATTCTTCTGCCCTATCATGATGCATATATAGGCGATGAAGGTGCCGAACACCACGACATAACCCGTGCCCATGCACTCCATCAGCGACAGACTGCTCCAGTCGGTGGAGAGTATCGTGGGGAGAGAAAAGGGCGTGAGCATTATCGCCGCGAACAGGAACATCCACTTCATCAGCGTCACCAACGAATACTTCTTGATAAAATTCTTATATATAGTAAGGTATGACGCATAGCTCAACTGCGCGAAGAGCACCAGCAAATCACCGAGCATGGGATTGCTCCCCTTCGCCGTTACGGCGTTGCCCCCGAGCACCAATATCAAAGCGCCCGTGGCTCCGAGGAGGATACCCCCCACCTTTTTCACCGTGATAGGTTCCTTCAAGAAGAAATACGCCAACACCATCACCCACATAGGCATCGTGGTGGTGATTATCGACGCCTCTCCCGGCGAAGATAAACCCACCCCGAAAATAAAACATCCTTGGTTGAGCATTATTCCTATCACCGCCGCGCCAACAAGCCGCAACAAGTCGGGAACCGGGACATGCTCCCTCTTAGTAAATGAACCCAACAGCCAGAAGAGCATCGCTGCCCCTATTATTCTGAAATTGGTTAGCAACAGCGGCGTAATCACTCCCATGCCCATCACCACTTTCGACACCGGCGACATCAAGCCCCATATGACATTGGCTCCCGCCATGGCGTAATGTCCCTTACCTTTTAATCCTTGTTTCATCTTCGTTTCACTTTTGACTTGCAAAATTACTCATTTTCCGTCAATACAGGAGTGCCGCAACCCCGAATTTCAAATGGAACATACTTGCGACTCTCAGAACATTATTTTATAAATTCCTATTCCGATTTTTAAATAACTTTTTTATAAAAACAATTTATTCCGATTTTTAGCATAAAAATTTGCCGTACCTGATTTATTTATTTAACTTTGCCGTTACAAAGTAAATACAAGAAAGTTAAACACAAGGATACCCATGCAACGAGATAGTTGATCAAGCATCCTCCAAAAACCTTAACGAAATGAAAAGAATACTTTCCACTCTATTCTTTGGCACCGCGTTGGCGCTCAGCGGCAACGCACAGACCATCTTTTCCACCACCCTCAACACACAAGAGGAATTTGACCAGTGGACTGTGATCGATGCCAACGGTGACGACAACACCTGGATGTTTTCGCCCGACGCCACCGACGGGCAACGCACCTATTACGGCTACCACAGCTCCAACAGCGGCGACGATTGGCTGATATCCCCCGCCATCACGCCCACAGAAACCGGCACATACATCGTGCGCTACAAATTCGAAGCGGGAGCCACCTACCCCGAGGCCCTGAAAATGTACCACGGCAACGCCCCCACAATCGAAGCCCTGTCGCAAAACCTTGACAAAGAGCATATCGGTCACCGCGGTCCCGGCTCCGATTACTTCCTAATCAACGCAACCGCCGGAGAACCCTTCTACGTGGCGTTCTACGCTTGCTCTGACCCCGACAAATACCGACTGATGGCGGAAGGGCTGGAAGTGGCATTGTGCGCCAACCCCGTTGACCTCGCAATCACAGAAATCACAGCCCCCACGGAGGGTGAGAACCTCTCCAACGCCGAGACGGTGACAGTGAAAGTGAAGAACACAGGCAACGTAAACGTGGATGCCGGATCATACACCATCTCCGTATCCGTGGACGGCACTGAGAAACTGAGCCAAACTTTCAACCAACCTATAGCCATGGGCGAGACCGTGGAACTCACTTTCGACAACACCGTCGACATGACTCCATCGCACTCCGTACACCAAATCACCGCAACGGTACAGCACCCCGACGACATCTCCGATGCCAACAACTCCATCACCGTAGGTGTGAGAAACATCGGACCCGCCACCGAACCGTACTTCATGGGATTTGAAGCTGACGAAGACACCTCCTACCTCACATTCGCAAACCTAAACAACGACTCAGGCGACTGGAATATCGAAACCAATGGTTTCTTCGTATCCCCCTCTCGAACAGGAATAAGATCATTATGCTACAACTACAGTAAAGAGAACCAAGCCGACGACTGGGCTTTCCTCGACGGCATCGAAATGGGCGCAGGATACCACGTGCTTAAGTTTTGGGTATCCACCCTCGACGACTCTCATAAAGAGGATTTGGAAGTGTACTGGGGCAACCAAGCAGACCCCAATGCGATGAACAACGAGCTGCTCTCCTTGAGCAACTTCAACAGCGCGCCCTATATTCAGAAAATATGCATTTTCCAACTTGACGAACCGCAGACAGTGTACGTGGGATTCCATGCCCTCAGCGCTCCCGACCAAAACTGGATCGCCATCGACGACATCGAAATCTACGCCACCTCCGCCGACAACGTTGAAATCACCGCCGACAACCTCACCAACCCGACAGAGTATCTCCCGCTGAAAGCGTCGCACGATATCACTTTCGACGTGATGAACACAGGAATCGCCGATGTGCCGGCGACAATCACCGTGCACATCGACAGCGAGAAGGTTTACGAGAAAGAGGAGACTCTCGTGGCTCAAGAGAAACGCACATTCTCTCTCCCCGGACTCCTTGACAACG
>CAYQMV010000093.1:0-5256 GCA_964418705.1 uncultured Sangeribacter sp. | reverse complement strand
CTTATCCAGAACTTATCTATCGTTGTGTTGGGTTCCTTGCCGGTATCGGCGGAATTATCCTTAACATATAAATCCACAGCCGGGGCCAAATGGTTAAACGACAAATCCTCTCCCACAGATAGCGGTGTGGAGGAATATTGGGGATGTTCCGTAGTCTGGCGGTCGTTCGCTTTGGCGTATGCGAACGCCTCGTCCATTGTCACGCGTCCGTTACCATCGGTGTCCGACACCACGGAGGATCCAAGATGGTTGGCTTCGTTGACAGCACACGTCCACTGATATACGAACTCGTCATAGGGCTTATCGGAGCATGCCCACGACACCTCGTTTCCTGCCGAGGCGGTGGCGACGACGCACCCTATAGACTCTAAGTCATCAATGAATCCGCCGGAAAAACATTGCCCCAAAAGTACGTTGACATTGGCATACCTGTCCGCGAAAGGTCTGAGCATCTCCGCCAACGCCGAATCCGTCAATTTTTCCGAACCCCACAAGTTGATATAGGACTTCGACTCCTTGTCGGAACTGCCTCCATGGTCTATAACGTAAAAGAACAAATGGTCGTCTTCGCCTATCTTGCCGTACAACTCAGACAATACGGCTTTGATGTTGGCATTGGTGGCGGCGTACTTGATGTCATCCAATCCGTCGCCGTCCAAATCCAACGGCTGCGACACGAAATCTCCCTTTATGGGGTTCATGTCGGCGCCGGGATCCGTCCCATCGGACATGATGGGATAGATGTTCTCTTTCGGAACCCCGTACTTATTCACCAAGGTCTGGTATATGAACGAACAGTCGTTCCAATACCTCTCATAATTGGACAACTTGCTGACACCCCCACTAAGTATGACGGCGTAGGTGCGCCGCGCCGCCTCGCTGTCGCTGTTTGACATGTCGGTGTTCTTGGCAACCTTCGGTTTCAACTTGTAGTTGCTGCCGTAGCGGTTTTTCTTCTCAAGAGGAAGATAATTACCGCTCGGAGGCGTGGTGACTTTCCAATACCGCGGTCTTACCTTGATGGAATCGTTGGTGCTTGTTTTGGGAACGGCATACAAATATGCTTCATGCTCCCATCCTTTCATAGGCTCGGCGTCAACAAAGATATACCACAGGTTGCCTTTGTCCATGTAGTAATAGTCCACATCCTTGCCGGAGAAGTTTGACTTCACCATCGCCAATGCGTCCCCCTTCGACACATTGGCTGCATACAATGCATACGATGTGAGAAATATGCAGCACAGCATAATTAGTCTTTTGAATCTCATGTTAATTATATTTTAAGTTCACAATTCATATTACAATAGAGGCCGTAGCGTACCACTCGGGGATGTCAACAAGTAAATAACATACCCCGTGGTATGATGAAGTGATGGTCAGAGGCATATCCGACAACTTCGCCGACGCCACAACCGATCCATTTTTGTCACAAACGTAAACATCTCCTTCAACACCCTCACCACACATCACATCTATGGTACGGGATTCGTCATCGAAAAACACATCTATGGGAACCTCTTTTAAAGATCTGTCAACCCCACAGTTCTCCGTGCGGGTCTTACCATAGATGACGATGGGGATATTAGTCTTAGTCGCGAATGAAGGAATGACCGCAAAAAACGCAGCCAATGAAAATAAAAACTTCCTCATAATATATCCTATTTAATGTTATATGTTGCAGATTTTTCACCACAAAGTTATAGTATTAAAGTTTAATATCAAAAATAAAAGTTTAATACCCCCACTTTTTACATATCTGATTTTCAATGTTTTACAAATGTCAAAAATAAAATTTCTGACAAAGGAATTGGAAAGTTTAATATTCCACATTTTTTAGCCTCCAAAAAGGTCCAATCTCTACGAGACGGTCTGGATTCCGATGACATCCGATTTTGCGAAATGAAAAATTATTGCGATATTTGCGTATTGAATCCGTATTGAATCATAAACACCAAAGAAAGTGGAGATGGAAGCATTGAAGAATCTGCCGATAGGCATACAGAGTTTCGAGAGTCTGCGTGAGGGCGGTTTCCTTTACGTGGATAAGACTGCGTTGATATATCAGTTGGTCACGA
Organism: uncultured Sangeribacter sp.; assembly: GCA_964418705.1. Classification (GTDB taxonomy): domain Bacteria; phylum Bacteroidota; class Bacteroidia; order Bacteroidales; family Muribaculaceae; genus Lepagella. Next base: position 3,181 of record CAYQMV010000093.1, on the reverse strand, counting down.
CAGGAAAGTATTATTTCCTGTCGCGTCCGCGACGATTCGGGAAAAGCATGCTCCTCTCCACCCTCCACGCCTACTTCGAGGGCAAAAAAGAGCTGTTCGAGGGTTTGGCTATCTCCGACCTTGAAAAGGATTGGATAAAGTTTCCGGTGCTGCATTTTGACCTTAATTCCGGCGATTACTCCTCCGAGAAGAAACTTGTAAGGAAACTTGACCTGCAACTTGGAGATTTAGAAGACATCTATGGTCGCAAACCAAGAGTTAAAGAGTTAAGCGACCGATTTGAAACGCTCATCAAGTACGCCTACGAGAAAACGGGACAGAAAGTCGTGATTCTCGTGGATGAATACGAAAAGCCCATACTTCAAGCCATCGACAACGAAAAGCTTCAAACGAGATACCGCGAAATCCTCAAGGGATTTTATGGAGCGCTAAAGAGCATGGACAATTACATTCGGTTCGCATTCCTCACCGGTGTGACAAAGATTAATAAAATCAGCGTCTTCAGCGGACTGAACAACCTCAATGACATCTCTATGGATGAGGATTACGCCACCATCTGCGGCATCACCGACGAGGAGATAGACACAGTGTTCACCCCTTACGTGGAGAGGCTGGCAAAACGATATGGATCCGATATGGAGAGTACCCGCGAGGAACTGCGCGAATACTACGATGGATACCATTTCGCCAATGAATCCACCGCCGTATATAATCCCTTTAGCCTACTCAGCGCTCTTCAAAAGAGAAAATTCGACAACTACTGGTTCGAGACCGGGACACCGACATACCTTATCCGCCTGTTGCAGACCGACAATTGCAAGATAGAGGAGATAGCGTCGGCGGAGGTTTCCGACAGAATGATCGGCAGCGTGAACGAAAAGAACACCACCGCCGTCACAATACTCTACCAAAGCGGTTACCTGACAATCAAGGGTTTTGACCAACGATTCGGAATCTACAGCCTCGGCTTCCCCAACAAGGAGGTGGAGGAGAGCTTCCTCGACTCCCTCATGCCATACTACGTCTCCTTGAAAAACTCCGACGGCGGCACAGCCATTAGACGATTCGTGCGGGATGTGGAGGGCGGAAACGTGGAGGGGTTCATGCGCTATCTCTCCGGCTTCTTCGCCGACACGCCATACGAGCTTGTCAAAGACCTTGAGAACCATTACCAGAACGTGCTGTTTATCATCACAAAGCTCATGGGATTCTACGTCAAAGCCGAGTACCACACCTCCGCCGGGCGCATTGACATGGTGCTACAGACGGATGACTACACCTACGTGATGGAGTTCAAACTCGACGGCACCGCCGAGGATGCCCTCGCGCAGATCAACGACAAAAGCTACACCCTCCCATTCGAGAACGGAGACCGCAAGCTCTTCAAGGTCGGAGTGAACTTCTCCAAGGAGACACGCAATATAGAAAAATGGTTTGTGGAATGAACCACAGAAACAAGACCGGCTCTAGGTGTTGGACGGTCTGGATTCCGGTGACATCCGATTTTGCGAAATGAAAAATTATTGCGATATTTGCGTATTGAATCCGTATTGAATCCGTATTGAATCATAAACACCAAAGAAAGTGGAGATGGAAGTGTTGAAAAATCTGCCGATAGGCATACAGAGTTTCGAGAAACTGCGTAAGGGTGGATTCCTTTACGTGGATAAGACGGCGTTGATATATCAGTTGGTAAGTTCCGGTGGCGGATACTATTTCCTGTCGCGTCCGCGACGATTTGGGAAGAGCATGCTTCTCTCCACACTCCACGCCTATTTCGAGGGCAAAAAAGAACTGTTCGAGGGTTTGGCTATCTCCGACCTTGAAAAGGAGTGGATAAAGTTTCCGGTGCTGCATCTCGACTTGAACACCGAGAATTACAAATCTGAGGAATCGCTAACGGATAGACTTTCCTTACAACTCTCTAAATGGGAAAAAATATATAGTAGGGATGATAACGAAAAATCATTGGGTGCCAGATTTGAAGGCGTGATTCAGCGTGCCTACGAGAAATCAGGGCAGAAAGTCGTGATTCTCGTGGATGAATACGAAAAGCCCATACTTCAAGCCATCGACAACGAAGAACTTCAAACGAGATACCGTGAAATCCTAAAGGGCTTTTATGGAGCGCTAAAGAGCATGGACAATTACATTCAGTTCGCATTCCTCACCGGTGTGACAAAGATTAATAAAATCAGCGTTTTCAGCGGACTGAACAACCTACGCGACATTTCGCTGGCAAAAGAATACGGCACCATCTGCGGCATCACCGACGAAGAGATAGACTCCGTGTTCACCCCATACGTGGAGAGATTCGCGCAGCAAACCGACATGAGCGTGGACGCGGTGCGTCGAGAGATTCGCGCCTACTACGACGGCTACCACTTCCACCACTCCGCCCCGGCGGTCTACAACCCTTTTAGCCTCCTTAACGCTTTCACCGACAACGAGTTCAAAAACTACTGGTTCGAGACCGGGACACCGACATACCTTATCCGCCTGTTGCAGACCGACAATTGCAAGATAGAGGAGATAGCGTCGGCGGAGGTTTCCGACAGAATGATCGGCAGCGTGAACGAAAAGAACACCACCGCCGTCACAATACTCTACCAAAGCGGTTACCTGACAATCAAGGGTTTTGACCAACGATTCGGAATCTACAGCCTCGGCTTCCCCAACAAGGAGGTGGAGGAGAGCTTCCTCGACTCCCTCATGCCATACTACGTCTCCTTGAAAAACTCCGACGGCGGCACAGCCATTAGACGATTCGTGCGGGATGTGGAGGGCGGAAACGTGGAGGGGTTCATGCGCTATCTCTCCGGCTTCTTCGCCGACACGCCATACGAGCTTGTCAAAGACCTTGAGAACCATTACCAGAACGTGCTGTTCATCATCACCAAGCTCATGGGATTCTACGTCAAAGCCGAGTACCACACCTCCGCCGGGCGCATTGACATGGTGCTACAGACGGATGACTACACCTACGTGATGGAGTTCAAGCTCGACGGCACCGCCGAGGATGCCCTCGCGCAGATCAACGACAAAAGCTACACACTCCCATTCGAGAACGGCGACCGCAAGCTCTTCAAGGTCGGAGTGAACTTCTCCAAGGAGACACGCAACATAGAAAAATGGATTGTGGAATGAACCACAGAAACAAGGCCGGCTCCTCAACACCGGG
>CAYQMV010000092.1:4043-5389 GCA_964418705.1 uncultured Sangeribacter sp. | reverse complement strand
TCGCTCCCCGTCTGTCATTCTTCTGGGGTATCTCAATGAACTACTTCATGGAGATCGCCAAGATGAGAGCCGCGCGTATGCTTTGGGCTAAGATCGTTAAGCAATTCAACCCCAAGAATCCGAAATCCTTGGCTTTGCGTACACACAGCCAAACTTCCGGATGGTCGCTCACCGAGCAAGACCCCTTCAACAACGTCGGCCGTACCTGCGTGGAGGCCATGGGAGCCGTCCTCGGACACACCCAGTCACTCCACACCAACGCCCTCGATGAGGCAATCGCGTTGCCTACCGACTTCTCCGCACGTATCGCCCGCAACACCCAGATCTACATCCAAGAGGAGACTTACGTCACCAAACAGGTGGATCCCTGGGGCGGTAGCTACTACGTGGAGGCCCTCACCAACGAGATAGCCCACAAAGCTTGGGACCATATCCAAGAGATTGAGAAACTCGGCGGTATGGCGAAAGCTATCGAGACAGGTCTTCCCAAACTCAAAATCGAGGAAGCCGCCGCGCGCACACAAGCCAAGATCGACTCCGGCAAACAAACCATCGTCGGCATCAACAAATACCGCCTTGAGCATGAGGATCCCATCGATATCCTCGAGGTGGACAACACCGAGGTGCGCAAAGAGCAATGCGCGCGCCTCGAAGACCTCCGCGCGCACCGCGACGAAGAGGCTGTGCGCAAAGCCCTCGAAGAGATCACCGAGGTTGTGAAAGACCCGTCGAAGGGCAACCTTCTCGACAAGGCCGTCAAAGCCGCCGGTCTCCGCGCCACTCTGGGCGAGATCTCCGACGCTTGCGAGGCTGTGGTCGGTCGTTATAAAGCAGTAATTAAAACTATTTCCGGCGTGTATTCAAGTGAAGAAAAGGGTGATCCCGAGTTTGAGGAGGCCCGCAGAATGGTGGCTGACTTCGCCAAACGCGAAGGTCGCCAGCCGCGTATCATGATTGCTAAAATGGGACAGGACGGCCACGACCGCGGTGCCAAGGTGGTAGCCACCGGCTACGCCGACTGCGGCTACGACGTCGACATGGGTCCCTTGTTCCAGACTCCCGCCGAGGCGGCGCGTCAGGCTGTGGAGAACGACGTCCACATCCTCGGCGTTTCATCCCTCGCCGCCGGACACAAGACCCTCATCCCGCAAGTGATCGAGGAGCTTAAGAAGCTCGGACGTCCCGACATCATGGTCACCGCCGGCGGTGTCATCCCCGCGCAGGACTATGACTTCCTCTACAAAGCCGGCGTGGCTGCGATCTTCGGCCCCGGCACACGTATCCCTTACTCCGCGATGGAGATGATCCGCATCCTCAACGCAGAGAGAGAAGCAGAATAAAAAGAA
>CAYQMV010000092.1:0-3943 GCA_964418705.1 uncultured Sangeribacter sp. | reverse complement strand
CTTCAGGAGAGGGATGGGGAGAGGCTCCCTCTATTCCATGCTCTTCTCCACCATCTCGTCGAGGGCGGCGCGCACACTTTCGAAATTGTCGTGCTTCATCTCCGCGGTGGCTGCCAAGGGGATGCCCATCTCCTCGGCGTACTCTTGCATACGGCGGAGCGCCAGCTGCGGTGTCCACGCATAAGAGGTGAAGGCGCACATCACCTTGTTCTTTATCTCCCTCACCTTCAAAGCGCGCATAAGGGCCTCGATCGGTGGGAAAAGCTCCAGCGAGTATGTGGGGCATCCTATGATTATGCGTTTGAAGCGGTAGCAGTCGGCGATGATCTCGGAGAGGTTCTCCATAGTAGCGCGGTGCAGACGCACATTGCGCACGCCGCGCTCCACAAGACGCGACGCGATATATTCCGCCTGGTGGGCGGTGTTGCCGTACATGGTGCCGTAGACCACCACCGCGCCCTCCTCGCTCTCGAAGCGGCTCATGCGGTCGTAGATGTCGACCACCTTCGCTATCTCATCGTGCCACACCGGACCATGGCTCGGGCATATATAATCTATCTCCACGCCCTTGAGCTTCGCCAACGCCGCCTGCACGAACTTGCCGTATTTCGCCACGATGTCGCCGTAGTAGCGGTACATCTCCTCGAAGTGCGTCGCCGTGTCTATCTGCGAGTCGACCACGCCCCCGTTGAGGGCGCCGAAGCATCCGAATGCGTCGCACGAGAAGAGCACTTTCTCCTCCACGCAATAAGTCACCATGGTCTCGGGCCAGTGTACCATCGGCGTGAGCACGAACTGGAGCGTGACTCCTCCGAGGTCAAGAGTGTCGCCGTTGCCGACGCATAGGAAAACGTCGTCGCGGTCGATATGGTAGAAACCCTTGATCATGTCGATGGTGAGTTTGTTGCCCACAATTTTCATGGCGGGGTAGTGGTTGAGCAGCACCGGAATCGCCCCGGAGTGGTCAGGCTCCATGTGGTTCACAACCATATAGTCGAGACCCCCGTCGTTGTCGCCGGTGAGCAGCGTGTCTATATGGCTTATCAACGCCGACACCTCGCCGATCTCCACGCCGTCGATCAGCGCGCGCTTCTCCGTGCCGCTGACAAGGTAGGAGTTGTAGGATACACCGTGGGGGAGCGGCCATAGCCCCTCGAATAAATGCTTCTCTCTATCGTTCACCCCGACGTAGTTCACCGCCGGAGTTATTGCGCTTATTTTCATTTCTTGCTTTGTTTTTATCCTACAAAATTAGTTAAATTGCGGCACTCGTTAAATATTTTGCTCTAAAATATTTTCTCCGTGTTATTTTTAATTTTCTCGCGTAATTTTTTGAAATATGGGAATTAATTTTTAACTTTGCACATATTGATGGAAAAATGAGGGAAAACTGAACCCCCTAAACATAAATACGTTAGATAAACCAACGCGGACATTCGTTTGTGGATGCCTGCCTTATATTAATTGTTATGAGAAAGTATTTAGCAGAATTTTTCGGAACCATGTTTTTGGTTCTCCTCGCTTGCGGTAGCGCTGTCCTTGCCGGTCCGCAAATAGGAGTTTTGGGCATCGGGTTATGCTTTGGCTTGGTGCTGTTGTGTCTATGCTACGCCATCGGGGGCATCTCCGGATGCCACGTCAACCCGGCGGTGTCGCTCGCGGTCTATCTCACCGACTCCGAGTTCAGCGGCAAAGACCTCTTCGGATACGTTGTGGCACAGCTCTTCGGAGCCGCCGTGGGCGCCGCGTTCCTCTTTTGGCTGATGGATTTCGCCGACTTCGGCACCCTCACCGCCGACAGCGGTTATAACTTCGGAGGCATCACCCGCGGCATCGGCGACACCGACACCGTTTCGTATCTCGCCACCAACGTGCTGCAACCCCACGCCACCACAGCCATGGCCCTCGTGGCTGAGATCCTCCTCACCTTCTTCTTCGTATTCGTGGTGCTCGGAGCCACCAGCAAGCTCGGCAACTCCAACCTAGCCGGCGTGGCTATCGGTCTCGCCCTCGGATTGGTCAACATCGTGGGCATCCCCGTCGACAACTGCTCCGTGAACCCCGCCCGTTCGTTCGGTCCCGCGCTCTTCTCGCAGAACGCATGGTCCGATTTCTGGATCATGGTGGTGGGCCCCTTGGTAGGAGCCATCTTCGCCGCCGTGGTGTGGAAAGGCCTGACCGCAAGGGAAAAATAAGGAAAGCTTAAAAGATAATAGGCAAAAATAGGGTAAAATAAGATTGATAAGACCGATAGGATTGATAAGAAGGATACGCTCCGGCTTATCAATCCTATCATTCTTATCCCTCTTATCCCTCTTATCCCTCTTATCCCTCTTATCCCTCCTATCCAGCCCCCTCTCCTTGAGGAGAGGTATGGGGTGAGGCTCTCATGGGGATAGGCTCTCCTATCAAAAATTTTTGGGGAGAAATGCCATTTTAGCAAATAGTTATGGCTGCCGCTGAATTGAGGGCGCAATCTTGCGCGATGAGTCGAAAGATTAGCTCGCTGTATGCTAAATTGTAGCAAAATGCTATTAACAATGATGAATTAGCATTGTTTTTTAGCTTTTTTGCCATAAAATCAGCAGATTGAAGTCAAAAAAATTTTATCAAACTCTTGACAAAGACTCAGATTTATTATACCTTTGCATCAGTGTTTTTCATGGTATTAGATTTAAGGTTAGAGGATTAGTTGTCGCGAGACAATTAATCTTTTTTTTTGAGAGGGGGTGAGGCTTCCTATTTCCGCCAGAACGATGGGGCGAAGAGCACCACCACCGTGAAGACCTCGAGCCTTCCGGCGAGCATCATCGCCGACATCACCCATTTACCCACGTCGGGGAGGAAATCGTAGGAGCCGGTGATTCCCGTGATTCCGGCACCGAGACCATTGTTAGCCACACAGGAGGTCGACGCGAAGAACGCGTCCACAATCGGGAAATCCATGGATGCCAGCATCACTCCGCCGATGATTATCAGCAGCGTGAATATCATCATGAACGCCACTATCTCGTTGCTCTTCTCGGGAGTGATGAAGAAGCCGTTGACCCTCACCGCGCGCATCGAGCGCGGACGTATCGCGCGCTTCATCTCCACACGGAAACTCTTGAGCAGATAAAGGAGACGGTCGATTTTCGCGCCTCCGGTGGTACTTCCGGCGCACGCCCCCATGTACATCATCAGTATCGTCAGCGTCAGCGACAGCGGGCCCCACGCCTCGAAGTTGCCCACGCTGAATCCCGTGGAGGTCACCGCCGACACTATATGGAACAGCGGGTCTATCGTCACGCTCTCCACGCCCTCATATTTGCCGTGGAGAAGCAGGCTCGCCGTGGTCATCGCGTAGTTCACTATGATGAAGCCCACGTATGCCTTAAACACATCGTTCTCCCAAAACACCTTTATTCTCCCTTTCACCGCCGAGACCATGAGGGTGAAGTTCACTCCGCCGATAAACATGAACAGAGTGAGCACTATCTTCACGTAGGGGGAGTTGAACGCCCCTATGCTCGCGTTGCGCGTGGAGTAACCCCCGGTGGAGATGGTGGTGAAGGCGTGGCACACGCTCTCGAAGAAGTCCATAGGCCCTATCCACAGCAGGACGGCGAGGATTATGGTGAGTATGGCGTACACGCCCCAGAGTATCTTCGCCGTCTTGGAGATGCGCGCCCCTAATTTATCGTGGGTGATGCCGTTGATTTCGGCGTGAAACATGCTCAGTCCCCCGTTGTTGTTGAGCGAGGGGATGAGGGCGAGGGTGAACATCACTATTCCCAAACCGCCGATCCACTGAGTGAGGGCGCGCCAGATCATGATGCCGTGGCTGCACCGCTCAATGTCGCGGATCACCGTCGCTCCGGTGGTGGTGAACCCCGACATCGCCTCGAAGAAGCTTTCGCTGACCGTCAGCGGATGGTCGCACAGCAGAAACGGCAGCATCCCG
>CAYQMV010000091.1:0-5430 GCA_964418705.1 uncultured Sangeribacter sp. | reverse complement strand
GAAGAAACAGAAGAAGCTGAAGATGCCGATGATGTTGTAGATGATACAGAAGAATGAAACTGCTGATAGAGGGGTATCCTTATCCTGTTGACTTGATTAAGGATTTCTTTCCGAATGTCGATGAACTTGACGTTGTGGATGGAGTAGCCAGCATTAATTATGTCGGCTACTACTACCATGCCGCGAAAAATCAAGCTGTTTTTATTCTTCCTAAGGTAGTGCTCGACAATAAGGATGATAAGGTGTTCGGGAAATATAAGCCGGAGGAGATTATCAACCTAAATGAGGATAATGGTAAGCCGCTGACTAACACCGAACGCGAATTTATATATGGTTTGTCCGTTTGGATTTACCGGGCGATAGCTGTCTTTAAGCATCAGAAGAAAAATTCTACTATCATTCGCCATCAGAACGTTATCAAAGTCGGGAGAGGCAAACATCGTTTAAGCAACACCTATCTTGATATTATTCTTTCGCTTATTGATTTCAATAAGCAAAATCAAGATTGGGTTGTGTTTATATTGAAGAACATCCATAGCGGTTTCAACAAGATTAATTGGAACCGAACAATTGCCAAGTCGCAAGTCGTTATACAGAACAACGAGCCGATTTATATTAATCCGGTCACTAAGAAACGTCAGATTAATTTTGACGAAGAACTTCTTGTGATATTCTTCTCCATCCTTAATTACATTAAGGGTACATATGGTTTCCCTGTGAAGCTAAATGTCAACTACGACCTCATAACCGGACGCAGATTTGAACGTTATATGCCACACAAGCGCCCGGATGGAACTGAAGATAAAGGTTTTGGAGTTCGCAGATTGCGTCAAATTAAGTATAAGTATTTCTCCGACAAGGCATTGCAACTATGGGATTTATGCTATGCGTTTTTTGACCAATCGCGCCAAGTCAAGATTAATTCCCAGCTAAATGAATTCCTTTTAGCTAAGAATTTCGACAGAGTGTTTGAGGCTATCATCGACAACCTTATCGGCGACACCACGTTCCCCGATAGATTGAACAAGGTACAGGATGACGGAAAAGAGGTTGACCATATGTTCTTGTGGGACAGCCTTACATCAGTGGAGCCGGAAGATAAGGTCTACTATATCGGAGATAGCAAGTATTACAAGCAGCACAACGAGATCGGACGCGGGTCTATTGCCAAGCAGTATACTTATGCCCGCAATGTGATACAATGGAATTTAAATCTCTTCTTCGGTGAAGATGCGGATGATAAACCACTCGAGACAGATTTCTGCTTGCGTGATGAAAAGACAGAGGGCTATAATATTATCCCCAACTTTTTTATTAGCGCAACCATCCCGGACGATTTGTCATACTCGGATACAATTGACGAAACAAAACGTCGAGCCAAGACTCACGTCTCCCGCCAATTCCTCAACAGGCTTTTCGACCGCGACACTCTGCTGATTACGCACTACGATGTGAACTTCTTATATATCGTGCAACTCTATGGTAGAGATAACGCCAACCAAAAAAGGGAATGGCGAAAGAAGGTGCGCAATATCTTCCGCGACAAGATCCGCGACGAACTTAGCAGACGCTATCAGTTCCACGCCATCCGCGCCTTACCGAACATCGACTCGACGGAGTGGATGAAGACCAACTTCAAGGATGTTGTCGGCAAGGTTTTCGCCCCGTACGAAGATGACAAGGGTATTGTGGCATTAGCTCTCGCCAATCCCGTATTCGAGCGCAACCGGGATGTGGCGGCGGAGATTGAGGCGGAGAATGTCCGCGTCCTTCAACTCGTTGATACGGCGTTTACCCGCGTGGAACTTCGCGGCATCGGTGTTGACCCCCGTCCGCTCTTGCCACCACCTACCGCCGCTCCGGTTGCGGTTGCACGCAAGCGCAAAGATGGTGTGCTGATGGTGATGATGGAGAATTATCAAAGCAAGAGCGTGAAGTTTATCGCCGCCGGAGAAATCGCAATCGGCATAAAGGATACCGCCGGTTATGATGAGATTCTTAGAAATATAGACTCAATCGGCTATATTCTTTTTCACATCCGCAAGGATGAGGACCAGCATCTGTTTGCGTTGGCTTCGCCTTGCGTAGTGAAAGAGGGGGATGAGCTTGACGGAGTTCATAGGAATATCAAGGACTCTCCCCGATATTTGCTTGTCTCGTTCATGAATGATTTTGAGCTTGTGGCGACTTCGCTTCGTTCAACCAATAAGCCCAATTCATCTAAGTCCACGAGATACGACAGCCAATTTGCGTGGCTTGACGAACTAAAAAAGAACGGAGATGAACGTGCGGAATAATATGGATGGAGGCCGCAATCCGAAGTATTATCCGTTGGTGGAGACAAGAAAAGGAATGAATAGTGTTGAATTAAAAAAAATTAGGTCATGAAGACAGACAAAGATATTTCCATCGAGAGTCCCGAAATAGAAAGTGAAGACACTTCCTGTTTTGAGCCTATCACGCAGCCGTTTTCGCCGAGTGATATCAAACTGAACACGCCCCCCATGAATATGGGAGACATTATTGATGCCGTAGATTATAAATACATCGACTTTGATGCTGACTATCAAAGGGAGGAGAACTTGTGGAGCGACATTAAGCAGAGTCAGCTCATTGAGTCCATTATGCTTGGACTTCGTCTGCCCGCGTTCTATTTTGAAGAGATTTCGAAAAAGCAGTGGCGCATTATAGATGGGTTACAACGCTGTTGCTCCATACGCAATTTTTGTGTGGACAAGACTCTAAAATTGACCGGACTTGAATTCCTGACTAAATACAACGGATATAAGTTTGATGATTTCCCCTTTGATGTCAAAAGGGATATACGTATGCTGCCTGTCACTGTCAACGTCTTGGAATCCGGGACGCCCGATGAGGTTAAGTATGTGCTATTCAAACGACTGAATACCGGCGGAATACAATTGTCACCACAAGAGATTCGCAATGCCGTTTATGTTGGCAAAGCTATTGACGTGATTAAGGAGATGTCAAAATATGAAGAGTTCACATCGGCTACGATGAACAGGATACCGACATTAAGGAAGCAAGACATGGATTTTATTTCAAGATATGTCTCGTTCTATCTTGTCGGGTATCAAAATTATCAGCTATCTGATTTGGACAGCTTTATCAACTCGTGCATGAAAGGGTTGAAAGAGGGGAGATACGACCATGAGATTGAGGCTATGAAGCTCAATTTTAAGAGGGCGATGAAATTAGCGAAGCTTATCTTTGAAGAGGATGCGTTTCGAAAGAGGAGCGATGAGGCAGCGCCCCGTAACAGACTTAACAAAGCGTACTTCGAGGTGATTTCTGTCGGGCTTGCGAAGCTCTCTGATGAGGAGTCTGAGCAGTTGCTTAAGCACAAAGATTTGTTCAAACAGAATCTCATCACTGAGATGAACCGAAATAAATCATACAATGACTCATTCTCGGGCGGTACGGCGCAGAGGGACTCCGTAAGGAAGCGCTTTTCTGTGTTTAACGACATCTTGTGCAAAAGTATAAATGGAATAACAATATAATATCATGATACAAAAGCTTCATATACAAAACTTTAAATCTCACATAGACAGTGAGGTTGATCTGAGCAAACTCACCATTCTGACCGGAATTAACGGTTGTGGTAAAACGAGTTTGATACAGGCGTTGCTCTTGCTTCGCCAAACCTTTCAGAAGGGTCGCCTTATGGATGGCCTCGACTTGAATAAGCCGCTATGCAATATAGGTATCGGGAACGATGCTTTGTCACGCTTTGCCAACGAGGGTAAGATTGAGTTCGGACTTTCTTGCTCGGACGGAGAAATTTATTCATTCTCTTTCAATGCGAATGAAAAGACCTTGACAGACTCATTCTTAAAGAAAGATGAATATGGTGATAATGTCAATGTGGAACGACTCAGCCAGTTGTCACTATTCAACAATGATTTCCAGTACATTAGTGCCGCACGTTGGGGTGGTGTCAGCGTTTTCCCGAAAGAAACGTATGCCGTGGAAGCGCAAAAGCAAATATCTTTGGAATGTGGTCAAGGTGAATTGGTGGCTCAATACTTGCATAAATTCGGACCGGATGAGGTGCATGATTATTCCAATGGTGAACTAACTGATTTAAGCCTATACAGCCAGACCATATTCTGGGAGCAGAAGATAAGCCCAAACGTGACCATCAATGTTGAGCAAGGTAAGGATAACAATTCTTTCTCGATCAGTTATGGATACACCGGCACTAATGAGGTGCGTCCTATCATTAACTTGAAAGCCGAGAACGTCGGATATGGCATATCATATACATTGCCGGTAATCGTCGCGTTGCTTTCAGCAAAGCCGGGGACCTTGATTATAATTGAGAACCCCGAAGCCCATCTGCACCCTGCCGGACAGTCGGAGCTTGCCAAGTTGATTACAAAGGTGGCAAACAACGGAGTGCAGGTGGTGGTGGAGACCCATAGCGACCACATAATCTCGGGCATCCAATTAGCTTGCAAAGCTCACGCACAAGATGAGTCCAAAGGAATCTCCCATGATGATGTGGCTATGTACTATTTCAGCCTTTCAGCGAACCGCTCAATCGATATTAAGAGGGTTGGTATATTAGAAACCGGATTGCTTGACTTCCAGCCTAAGGGATTCTTTGATCAAGCGGAAACTGATATGTTTAATCTTTATAAGTAGGAATGGGCATGCAGCTGAATGTGTATTTTAAAACAATAGATGATGCCACACGCCCCATATTGCTGGAGTTGAGAAGGATGCGCCATCCTTTAATAAAATTATGGGTCAGTGCGCCGCAAAAAATGGATGTTTGCTATATGCGCGACTACACAAGGATTGAGCATCGGGACACGGATTATCAATTGACTTGCATTAATTGGGATATTGATACTTGTCAGGGATGCCCGGAATGTGACGGTGTGGAGCATTTGGTTTGGCGTTCTCTGAAAGAGCACACACAATTTGTGTGCATTGACAGTGCCGCGCACAGCAATCAACAGCTGGTGCTGTTCCAGGATGCTAAACACCTGAAAGAATACCCCTGTGAGTTCGTAAAGGTTCCATGTTTCGATAGTTTGTCGTTGTTTATGGATTATGCGTGGGAAAAGGGTGTGTTCCGCTTCTCTCTGGATGATACGATGCGGTTTGAAAAATATCATGGCACCGGACATATCCAAGGTGCTCAGGTCTATAGGGAGATTGGGAAAAACAGATATTGGTATTTGGATATGCTTCATAAGACGCATTATGAAGTGTTTGACAATACCGGCAAACACCTTGGCGAAGCGGATATGGAGGGCGAAATAGACTTCACTCTTTGCGACAAGAACAAGACCATAAGTCTTTGATAAATGCGTTGTCCGTCGGTGTCGGCGCGATGGGACGAAAAAATGCGGTGAAGACATAATAAAAGTGTATGTGGTTACGTTGCATAAGTAA
>CAYQMV010000090.1:4207-5840 GCA_964418705.1 uncultured Sangeribacter sp. | reverse complement strand
TAGCCATAATGTGAATCGCATACATAATATCTCAAATGTGTCGGATATGTCTAGTGATGAAAATATCTCTAAAATTTCAGAGAAATTGGCTGTCGCATACGTTGGCGCTCAAAAGTCTTTATGGGGTAACAAGTTGTCGTTTAACGCATCTGTTAAGGGGGAAATCTATGAAATAGCCGATTATAATGCTAACCAATTGTTGCCAACGGCTGTGGTTACCTTTATCCCTACATATACGCATATTTTTCAAGCTTCATATCAGAGTTACAGGACGTTCCCGTCGTTGTGGCAACGTCAAGACTATATATCTTATACGAGTCCATATAATTTGAGCGAGGGAAATCCGGGGCTTAAGCCCACCACGTGCAATGTAGCATCATTGCTTTATTTATATAAACAAAAATATTCGTTGACGTTGGGGTATTATTATGGATCTAATTTTTCTCTTACCCAATCCTATCAGTCTCCGAATGCGTTGGTGCTTATCTCCAAGCCGTACAATATCAACTATTCATCACTGTACGATATTACGTTGAATGTGCCATGGAATGTTGGGAAAATACTATTTTCCACAATTTCTGTAAATGCCGGTTTTGAAAAGTTTAAGTCTTCAGACTGGCATAATCTGGCATTTGATAAACATGATTTCACCGGAGCTGTGATGGTTGATAATACTGTCGTAATATCGCAGAAACCTAAAATCTCGGTAAATGTATTGGGTATGTATAAACTGCCATCGATTGTCGGTCTTTGGGAACGTGGACATGCGTGGCTGCTCAATGCCGGTGTGTCTGGGTCTTTCATGAATGATAATTTGACAGTTAAACTGTATAGCTTTGATTTGCTGAAAACGCTGTATCCTCTTTCCAAGGTTAGACTTGCAACGCAATGGTTGGATGTTAATTCCAATTATTATTCTCGTTATTTCTCCATTGATATAGCATATCGTTTCAAAGGATACAGGGACAGAACTAAGAAAGATGTTGATGTGTCGCGTTATGGCATAGATTTATAAAAAAGATTAATATTTAAAATTTTAATTGTAAAAATGTTGTGTATTTATTTTTTTGTAGCTTTGCACACGATTCATGACTCTAAGTGGTTGTGGTAACGAGATAAGGACCTATTTAAGAACAGGCTCACGACGATGAGCCTCAAAAAAAACTCACAAAGATGAAAAGTATAAAGATAATACCGTTTTTGCTTGCGCTTGCGAATCTTCCGTTGGCGGCGCAGACTGAACCTAACGACACTACAGGGGTTGTGCTCGATGAGGTTGTGGTGCAGGGACGCACGCGGCGTGTTGTGAAATATGGAGTGGAGTATATCCCGAGCAAAAAAGTGAAGAAAGCGGCATACGATGCCCCAAGTCTGCTCTTCAATATGCAAATCCCCCAGCTCAATGTCTCTCCGGTGGATTTCAGCATACAAACATCGTCGGGGTCGGAGGTGAGCTTGTTCATAGATTGTGTTCCCGCTTCGAAGCAGGATTTGCAGGGTCTCCGTCCCGATGATGTGTTGCGTGTGGAAGTGCTTGACTATCCCCAAGATCCAAGATTTATGAGCGCCCAACATGTGGTGAATTTCATTATGAAACATTATGAATGGGGCGGCTATACAAAGCTGTCGGCAT
>CAYQMV010000090.1:1905-4107 GCA_964418705.1 uncultured Sangeribacter sp. | reverse complement strand
GTGAATTTCATTATGAAACATTATGAATGGGGCGGCTATACAAAGCTGTCGGCATACGGGTCTACCCTCGACGATGCCATGTTGCGCGGAAGTGCCTATGATAAGTTCGTATATAAAAAATGGACGTTCGACGCTTCCGTTTCTTCGGAGGGGATGTGGCGAAATAAATATAAGGGCAACAAAACGGACATATTGCGTAATGTGGCGGTAGGCGACGGATACTACGACAAAATCATGCGGAAATCCGCCACCGACAAGAGCAAGAAGCGCATGAACGACCAGTATGCCGCCGTCAGGGCTGCATACAACGGGGATAAATCCTATATAAGCCATACGCTTTCATACGCCCGCACACGCGTGCCCAATTCGTATAAGAATATCTCCACATCCTTTTCCGACGATGTTCTGCCCTCCAGCATGGCTTCTGATATCAACAACAGCCAGAGCATCGCCGCCGCGATCAACGGATACTATGTCTTCGCATTATCCGGCGGAAACACGCTGATGGTTGATTGGTCGTTCAGCCATTCGGGTAACAGACGCAACACACTGTACCGTCTCGGGACGCAGCCCTCCATCCTAAACGGAAACAAGGAAAGTGTGTACACTCCCGGAGTCACGCTGTTTTATTCCAAGAATTTAAAGCATAATAACACGCTGCGCACAATGCTCAGCACGTACAACACGTTTTATGACACCGAATACCGCGGTTCCTACGATGGAGCGCAGAAGCTGACCTCGTCGGAGGAGATGCTCTTCTTGGAGTATATGCAGAGTTGGAGCTTCGGACTGAGTCTTTATTCACGTGTCGGAGTGTCGTACGTGCTTGGCAGAGTCAACGGCGTGAACGAAATCAGTGAAGTGGGACCGCGCCTGGGACTGCAATTGCAATATTCGATTAATGCTAAAAGCACAGTGGGGCTTGAAGCGTGGTGGGCGAATTCAAGTCCGCAGGCATCCACTTCAAACTCCGCCATCGTTCAGAGCAACGAGGTGATGTGGCTGCAGGGTAATCCGAATCTTGAGAACGCCAAAGGTCCGATGATCACCGCCACATACAACTACATCCCCTGCAACGTGTTGTCTTTGTACGCATCGGTGAAATACAACAGATATGCCCACGCCTCGGTATATTGGTTCCGCACGTTGCCGGGCTACGACGGAGTGGTGCGTACATACAGTGATGACAACAACACCCAGGAGATGGGTGCGTCATTGTCGGCATCGTTGAAATTATTTAGAAACAAATTGTCGCTGCTCGCGAAAGGTAATGTCGACAGGGAGATAAACACGGGGGTGCATCCCGTGAGAAACACATGCTTCTCCGGCACTCTGCAGGCATCTTATTTCCTCGGGAGAACATCCTGGACACTATACTACGTCACCCCGAAAAAGAATATTTCCGAGGGTGGCTATCTCACGCGGTTGCGCTGTGGATATGGCTTGATGATGGCGTACAATATCGGCGACTTCAATGTTAATGTGGGTTTCCGCAATTGGTTCTCCAAGGGTAGGGCGTACAAATCATATAATTCCGACGTGTATTCGTTCAATGAATGGTATTGGTCGGTCAATTACAGCTGGATGCTGAGCGCCACATTCACCTACACGATTCCTTACGGAAAGAAGACACGGCGTTATGACGACCTTGAGAACAAGGCTTCAATAAAATCCGCCATTCTTGAGTAGCGCGTTAAACTTGGGCGATGTGTAAAACTTGAGCAATGTGTAAAACTTAAGCGATGTGTAAAAATGGAGGAACGCCGATGTCGGGTAAAATATCATTCATAAAGCAAAAGGACGCCATGCAATGCGGTGTGGCGTCCTTGGCTATGATTTGCGGATATTGGGGAAGACGGTATTCCGTGGAGACCCTCTCAAACTATTGCTTCGCCACCAAGGAGGGCGTGTCGTTGCTCGGCATCGCCGAGGCGGCGAGGAAATTGGGTATGGAGGCGCGCGCCTACAGATGCGCCACCGATGATTTGGCGAATATCGACTCCCCCTGTGTGCTCCATTGGGATCAAAAGCACTTCGTGGTGCTCTACAAAGTGAAGAAGGGCAGGTGGTTTTATGTGGCTGATCCAGGCAAGGGGAAAATCCTCTATTTTCATCCAGATAGCGCTGGGGTTGTTTGTGGCGTGCGCGCTTCAGCTCATCATGCCCTTTTTGATGCAGGGAATAGTGGACGTGGGAATAAAG
>CAYQMV010000090.1:0-1805 GCA_964418705.1 uncultured Sangeribacter sp. | reverse complement strand
GCTTCAGCTCATCATGCCCTTTTTGATGCAGGGAATAGTGGACGTGGGAATAAAGCGGCGCGACATATCCCTGATATGGCTCATCCTTATAGGGGAGCTGATAATAGTGGTTGCCGGAGCCGTCACCGACTTTATTCGGCGTTGGCTGTCGCTGCACATCTCCATGCGTATCAACATCTCTTTGGTGAGCGATTT
Organism: uncultured Sangeribacter sp.; assembly: GCA_964418705.1. GTDB lineage: Bacteria > Bacteroidota > Bacteroidia > Bacteroidales > Muribaculaceae > Lepagella. The sequence goes on along the minus strand of CAYQMV010000090.1, from coordinate 1,610 downwards.
TTTCATCAAGTTGCTGAAGCTCCCCATGTCGTTTTTCGACACCAAATTGCTCGGCGACATAATGCAGCGCATCGGCGACCACAACAGAGTCAAGGTGTTCCTCACCGAGCAGCTGCTGGGTGTGGTTTTCACCATTCTCAGCTTTGTTGTCTTCGGAACGGTGCTCTTCATGTATAATATCGTCATCTTCGCGGTGTTTATCCTCTTCAGTGCCCTCTATATGCTGTGGGTGACGCTCTTTATGCGCCGGCGCAAGGTGTTGGACTATGAGACCTTTGAGAAGCAGGCGGAGAATCAGAACCGCACATATCAATTCGTGACGTGCATGCAGGAGATAAAACTCCAGGATTGTGAGAACCGCCGCCGTTGGGAATGGGAGGATGTGCAGGCGGACCTCTTTGAGGTGCAATTGAGGAATCTTAAATTGCAACAATCGCAGGAGGCGGGTTCTATTATGATTAATGAACTTAAAAATATTTTCATTACGGTGGTTTCCGCCATGGGGGTGATCAATGGGGTGATGACGCTCGGAGAGATGCTCGCCGTCCAATATATCATAGGACAGCTGAACTCACCTTTGAGCCAGCTGATGGGATTTATCTATTCCATTCAGGATGTGAAGATTTCCCTTGAGCGTATAAATGAAATCCACGACATCCGGAATGAGGAGCCTACGGTAGGACGCGTGGCGACGTTCACGGATAATATGGACATTGAGCTTTCCGATGTATGTTTCAAATATGACCCGCACTCGCCGTTTTTCACACTTAAGGATATAAACTTCACCATCCCAAAGGGGAAGGTCACCGCCATAGTGGGCGCGTCGGGAAGTGGAAAGACCACGCTTATAAAACTTTTGTTGGGTTATTATCCCGTGATGTCGGGGGAAATACGTGTGGGTGGCATACCATTGATGGATTACAACCTTAAATGGTGGCGCCGCCATTGCGGCGTTGTGATGCAGGAGGGTGTGATTTTCTCCGATACGATAGAGCGTAATATCGCCTGCGGTGATGGTGAAGTGGACCGCGACAGGGTGGAGGCGGCGGCGAGGATCGCCAATGTTTATGATTATATTATGTCGTTGCCGCTAAAGTTCGGCACGAAGATAGGTTCCGACGGCGTGGGAATAAGTTTGGGTCAGAAACAGCGTATACTTATAGCCCGCGCGGTGTACCGCTCGCCGGAGTATATATTCCTTGATGAGGCGACAAATTCACTTGATACGAAGAATGAGAGGGTGATAGTTGAGAATCTCGGTAAATTTTATAAGGGACGCACCGTAGTGGTGGTGGCTCACAGGCTCAGCACCGTGCGCGATGCCGACAATATAGTGGTGCTGGAGAAGGGTTCTGTGGTGGAGAGCGGCACCCATGAGCAGCTCACCGCAGCAAAGGGTGTGTATTTCAACTTAGTGAAGAATCAATTGGAATTAGGATCATGAGAAATGGAATTAGAATCAAAGAAAACGGAGTTGGGATCATGAGAAATGAGAAGAAAAACCATGCACGTACCGACCTACGCAGTGAGAAAGTGCGGCGTATCATTGACTCGGAACCTCCATTTTTCATCCGTTGGGGTGTGGTGGCGGTGATTGCCGTTTTGTTGAT
>CAYQMV010000089.1:0-5951 GCA_964418705.1 uncultured Sangeribacter sp. | reverse complement strand
CAGGCGCCGCGCCCCTCCCCCTTTTCACCCAAACTTCATTATCGCAATGACTAAAACACATCATATTAATTTCGTAAGAAATATCCTTCTGTCGGCGTTCTCACTCATGCTGCTCCTGGCTACTTCTTCTTGTGAAAAATGGGTATACGACAACGACTCTTGCTCCAGCGATTACCGCGTGAATTTTGTGTTCGACCGCAATATGAGGTTTGTCGATGCTTTCTCCACCGCGGTTTCCGCGGTCACTCTCTACGTCTACGACAATGACGGAGCCCTCGTGGACCGCATATCCGTGGACGGAGACCCCCTTAAGGCTGATAACTTCTATATCCCCCTTTCACTCCCCGACGGACGTTCACTCCCCGACGGACACTACACGCTCCTCGCATGGTGCGAAAAGGGTGACCTCGACTCCTTCACCTACACCGCCGCGGACCAAAGCAACCCCGGCGCGCTCAAGAATATGACCTGTTCAATCGATTTCTCACGCAACGACAAAAGCGAGAATGAAATTAACCACGATATCAACGCCTTATTCCATGGCATGGCTACCGTAGACATCGATTCCGATGCCGCCGGCGTCCACACCACCACAATATTTCTCACTCAAAACACTAACAACGTACGCATACTTCTCCAGCAAGTGGACGGCATCGAGCTTAACCCCGCCGATTTCGACATACGCATCATCGACAACAACGGCTTGATGAACTACGACAACACCCTGCTCGGAGAGGATAAAATCACCTACCGTCCGTGGCACACAGAGAGCTTCATCGTGGATGAGGAGGGTTCCGACAACGTGAACGTCCCCTCGGCGCTCCTCGCGGAGTTCACCATTGGACGCATGACCACCGGACACAACGCCCGCCTGGTGGTGACCAAAACTTCCACCAATGAGACCATCATCTCATTGCCGCTCTATACTTACGCACTCATGGTGAAGGGATACTACAACGTCGCGATGGAGGATCAGGAATACCTCGACCGCCAGGACCAATACAACTTCACCTTCTTCCTCGACCGCGATATGAACTGGCTCAACGCCTCGATCCTCATCAACTCATGGAAGATAGTGCTCAATAAGCAGGAGCTTAACTGACCGGGCTACACACCACACTAAGAATATAACAGATTATGATGATACAAGGGAAAAGATATATAGCGCGCGTTCTTGCGCTGCTGCTGATGCCGGCGTTGCTGCTGGCGTCGTGCGGCAGCCAGGAGGAGCCGGAGAATCCCAAGGGCGGGGACGGCACGGGTGACCGTGTTCTTGTGCTCACGCTCTCCATGGATGAGGCGATGGCGCCCTCCTCCGGCACCCGCGCCGCCACCGACGACTGGAGCTGGGGCTCCGAACCCGATGACGGAGGCGCCGGCTCCTGGGGATTCCTCTGGAACGGCGGCAATGAGTTCGACAACACCATCGACACCGACAACGTGGAGCTCCTTGTGTACGACTACAACACATACTCCAACTATATATGGAGCGCAACCAACACCACGGATTCCACCCTTCCCAACACTATGGTTCCGTTGATGACGATGAAGTTGGATTTCATGTACCGCGTCAACAGATCCGCGGAGCGTCTGGGCGACTCCTACACGTTCCAAGCCACCGTCCCCGAGGGTCTTGACCTCACGAAGAAATATGTGCTTGTGGTGCGCGCCAGCTTCCCCGACGGCTCCACCACATTCAAAATCACCGACCTGGAGAACTATATCCCCATGTGGGGCTTCACCGCCGTCACCTCCTGGAGCGACCTTATCAACAACGGCAAGCAGAACGTGGAGATAGACCTCCTGCGCGCCGCCGCGAAGATTTCGATAATGTTCAATCCCGGCATGGAGTCGAAGTATCACCGCGAGATAGTCTCCGGAAGATTGGTGGGTGTCTCACCCACGGGCTATTGCGAGCCGCGTGAGCTGGCGGCGAGCCAATCCATGATGCTCGGAAAGGCGGCGACGAAATATATGTATATCGACAACTCTTTCCATCCCATCGACGGCACCTACACCGACGATGCCGGCAAATTGAAGGCGATAGAGATGAAGCAAGATGATTGGACCGCATACAATGCCGGAGCCGCGGATAGCATATGGACGACCCCGTGCCTCTCGGCGTATGTGCCGGAGCGGCGCAAGACCCTCGACTCACCCTATATGCTGATCACTATCCACGACACCTCCGAGGGTAAGGATGTGACTTATAAAGACTTGGTGGTTGATATCAAGGAGCTTGTGGAGGTGACGGTAGATAATTTTAGCGCTCCCCGCCGACCCGGCGAGAAGACCTCCGGACCGCAGTTCTTGACCTACTACTACTACGCTCCGATGAATTTGATCCGCAACCATTGGTATATATTCATCATTGATGATATCAGCATCAATGAATCCACGGTTGAACTCAAGTACACCATCTTCGACGGCGGACATATCGCCCAGAGTGTGCCGACTTTCAAGTGATCAGTGATTAATCAGGCGTTTAATAAGACGTATAATCAAGGTTAAAACCAATATATAGAGACGTATTCAAAGAATGAAAACGAAATCGTCAAGGATAAAGATGAAAAATGAAACCTTACTATATAAGATAATAGCGACGTTGCTATTGTTCGGGCTACTGCCGGCGTTGTCGTGCAGCGATGACGAGCTTGTGCGCGGCGGCGTGGAGTGTGACGGCAGGCCCGTCACCGTGTCGCTGGGTTACGACTACGGCGAGCTTGTCACCGCCAACGTCATGACCCGCGGGCATGAGTCTATCTCCAAGCAGGTGAACGATATGTTCGTGTTCATCTTCAGCCGCACCGGCATACTGCGCACGAAGTATTTCTTCGCCACGGGTCAGAACTCGAGCAGCACAGCCTACAGCACCGACGGCGACGGCGAAGCCACCATCGACCGCACCAACTGCACGATCTCCAATATCAAGACCTACTCCATGCAGGCGAAGATCTTCCTCGTGGCGAACTCCCGTTCGCACATCGGCGAGGGTGACGCCCTTTTCGACCAGCTGACAAAGGTGGAGAGCGTGGATGATCTGCTGCAGGTGATTGAGACCGAGAGCGCCAACGAGTTCTCCAACGTCGTGATGGCGGGACGCGTCCTCGACGGCAACGCCGTGGAAGCCGCCTCCGACCCCTACGCTTACGTCAACGACCACAACTCCGAATCCACCGTCTATATCAACACCAGCGGTAATGTGGTGGCGTCGGATCTTAACAGCTGTAAGGCGTATCTTGTGCCCACGATGTCGCGCGTTTCGTTCAACATCAACTGCAACGTGAAGAACGACGCGAACTATGCGACGTTCACCCCCACCTCATGGCAGGTGGTGAACCTCCCGAAGCAGAGCTATATCCTCAACAACGGCGTTGACAAGGAGCCGGAGACACAGAGCTTCTTCAACAGCGACGCCAGCGGCGTGTTTGAGTCCAAATTCGTCAGCCACGACGGCGGCGACGATGAAAGCAACGCCGCGGTGCGTTCATTCTCCTTCTATACGCAGCCGCGTTCCCTCGAGGGGGAGGAGGGGAAGAGCTACGACTCCTACCAGGACCGCGTGGCCAACGCCCCCGCCACTGCCACATACCTTATCATCAAGGGTAACTACGTGGGCAAGTCGATGGTCCGGGTGGAGGACTCCAAGGATGTCTCCACGGAGAAGCGCGTCACCGCCGATGTGACGTATAAGGTCTATCTCGGCGACTTCCGCAATGGTAGATACAACGACTACAACGTACACCGCGACTACCATTATATCTATGATATCACCATCGAGGGTGTGGATGAGATCTCAGTGAAAGTCTTCACCCCCACCGACCGCTACGATGCCGACGGAAATATCCTCGTGACCGACCCCAACAACTACTTCCTCGCCGACTCGCACTACGCCCAGACGGTGATAAAGTTCTCGCGCCAAGAGATTAAAGAGGCGTTCGCACGCAATACCATCGGCTACACCATCAGCACTCCTTATGGTAATGTGACCCGCACAACAAGTGATATAAAGAAATTCATCAGAAACGCTGAATATACGGAGAATTTAGCTGAATGGCTTGAGTTCCGTTTGGTTCTTGCCAATGAGGATCCGAATACTCCGCAGATGTATCCCGGCACCGGAAGCAATCAAAAATTCGGATTGCGAAGGATGCTAAGCTTGCTATACAATCATATTGATGATAATTACTATTTTAACAATAACGACGTTGCTTATCTTACGGTTTATATCAACGAGTTCTACTACGATTATGAGCCGGGGAGCACCACGAAGCTTGCGAATTGGCGTGATTTCGTCAACACCGCGCCGCGCCGCTTCCTTCTTTACACGAAATATAACCAAAACGGCAGTGGCTCCTCGTCGGTGACCGAGGCGGCGATACATATACAGCAGAAGTCCATCCAGACCATCTACACCACCGACAAGAGCTACGACAGCTCATGCCCCGTGGGATGGGGTATCGAATACTTCGAGGAGGACTTTGACAAGTTGGGTGAAAACGGAGCGGCATGGGACCGCAAGTACACCCCCCAACAGAGCAAGGACTACGGCCGTCAGAATATGCTCACCTATCTCAGCGAGAACGGCGGCTTGGGCAGCGTGGACTTCAGCAGCATGGTAAGCCCCACCACGGGGTATGTCACCAGCGCTGTGGATGTGGCGATGGCATGTATCCAGCGCAACCGCGACCTCAACGGCAACGGCAAGATCGACACCGAGGAAGTCAGATGGTATCTCCCCGCGATCAACCAATACGTGCGCACCAACGTCGGTATGTATGGTATCGAACAGGACGCGCACCTGCTGACCCCCTCCATGTTGGCGGTGAACAACACCATGCGCCACTATATCTCCTCATCGGGTAAGGAGTTCCCCTCCGATCAGGTGATGTGGGCGGAAGAGGGATTCTCCACAAGCTCCAACGCGAACTCATACGAGTGGACAAAGGGTAGGGTGGATGTCAACAATATCCGTTGCGCCCGCAACCTCGGACACAACGTGGAGAAAGCCAAGTGGTACACCACCGACGATTACGACTATTCTCCCGTGTTTAAATCGGAGGATGACAATATGTATAACCGCCTTGTGGACTTGGCGTACCTCAACGTTTCATCCACCCGTACGGTGATGGAGGCGAGTGAGATCTCCGGAGATGTTAAGCCCTTCTCCTACAACAACCGCCCGGCGCGCAAGTTCCTTGTGAAGAATAAGGATATCATGCAGCAGGACAACAGCGGCACTCAGCTATTCAACACTGAGTTGGCATACGACTATATCGTCAACCAAAACATCTCTCTCTGCGGATACTATTTCGACACGGAGGATGATTACGGATGGCGTCTCCCTACAATCTCGGAGTTGGCTATTATCAACTTCATTGGTAACACCAATTTTAGGATGTATAGCGACAATTACCTCTCAAGAACGCACTATCAGTATAGCAACACTCAAGTGCTCGGTATGCTGATCGACTATAATAAATCATCGGCGGGCGACAGTTCCTATAAAACGGGTGGTATCCCGTACGGAAACGGCTATGCCTGTTCGATACGATGTGTGAAAGATATACCTTAGTCTTATTTGATGCTATAAGGGAAGTAATACAGAGACTCAATATTATTTATTATTGTCAGTGGATGTTGCCGCATGTTTGAATGTGGCAACATCTTTTTTATGTCGTATGCCGTGATGAGGATATATTTTTTAAGCTATACGCCTATTTTCTAAGCCATATATCTATTTTCTTCTATGCTTTAGAGATTTTAACCCCAAAATTAAGCTGATTATCCATTTATTGACTCCGTGTGCCGAAAACGCTTTGCGGCGTGGGGGAGCGGTGTTAACTTTGCACCGGATAAAAAGCGATAGACAGCAAGTAGAAAGGTTAAGCAGAATAAAAGAAAACACACAATATGAATAGACTACTGATAATCCCCATGATCGCGGGGGG
>CAYQMV010000088.1:0-5996 GCA_964418705.1 uncultured Sangeribacter sp. | reverse complement strand
CTTTCTTTTTGTCGGTCGCTCAACCCGTTTGCGAGTGCAAAGTTATAGCTTTTTGCCGCCCTTGTCAAGTCTTTTTGGAAAGATTTTTTCTTTATTTTCCACCCGTCAAAGTTAAACCTTTAAAAATCTGATAGTTACGAAGGTGTAAAATTTTGTTAAATTTCATTTTAATCCAATTTATTTGACTAATTTTGCACTATCTTGCGTTGAAGCGCACCAAAAGGATTCCAAGGCGGCGCGGAAAGCGGAGAAAACACCCCGACACCTTATTGTAAAACACACCGGGGGAGTGAAGAAATAAAGGAAGTAAACAAAGAAGGTGAAGAAATAAATAAAGAGAAGATAAGAAATTAAAACAAGATATATTCATGGCACTAAAATGCGGTATAGTAGGATTACCCAACGTAGGTAAATCAACACTTTTCAATTGTCTCAGCAATGCGAAAGCGCAATCGGCGAACTTTCCGTTCTGCACGATAGAGCCGAACGTAGGAGTAATCACTGTCCCCGACGATAGATTGACGCGTCTGGTGGAGCTATGCAACCCCAAGAGCATCGTTCCCGCCACCGTGGAGATTGTAGATATAGCAGGTTTGGTGAAAGGGGCGTCGAAAGGCGAGGGTCTTGGAAATAAATTCCTTGCGAACATACGCGAGACCGACGCGATCCTCCACGTGGTGCGCTGCTTCGACGATGACAACATCACCCATGTCGACGGGTCGGTGGATCCGGTGCGCGATATGGAGATTATCAACACCGAATTGCAACTGAAAGACCTCGAGACCGTGGATTCACGCTTGGCGAAGACCTTGAAAGCGGCGCAGACCGGAGGCGACAAGGTGGCGAAACTGCAAGCGGAGGTGCTCCAGGCATATAAAGCGGCGTTGGAACAGGGCAAGAACGCCCGCACTGTGGAGTTCGAGACCAAAGATGAGCAGAAATTCGCGAGGGAGCTGTTCCTGCTCACATCGAAGCCGGTGCTCTACGTGTGCAACGTCGACGAGGAATCGGCAGCCACGGGCAACGCCTACGTGGAGCAGGTGCGCGAAGCCATCCGCGAGGAGGGTAGCGAGCTGCTGGTAGTTGCTGCGAAAACGGAGAGCGAAATCGCCGAGCTCGACACCTACGAGGAACGCCAAGAGTTTTTGGAAGCGGCGGGCCTCAAAGAGTCGGGAGTGTCACGACTGATACGCGCCGCCTACGCGCTCCTTGACCTTCAGACATATTTCACCGCCGGACCCGACGAGGTGCGCGCATGGACATTCCTCCGCGGCACCAAAGCGCCTCAGGCGGCGGGCATCATCCACACCGACTTCGAGAAGGGCTTCATCCGCGCCAACGTGATCAAATACGACGACTACGTGGGCTACGGCTCCGAAACCGCGGTGAAAGAGGCGGGGAAAATGAACGTGGAGGGCAAAGAGTATGTGGTGCAGGACGGCGACATCATGCACTTCCTCTTCAACGTATAATAAAACAATTGTGAAATAAGAGGGTATATCGACGCTGTTGATATACCCTCATCTTTAAAAGCCATGGCACTAATGGAGATCTTAGACTACACATTTTTCCGCAACGCGCTCATAGGGGTCATCCTCATATCCATCGCGACCTCGCTGGTGGGGAGCTACATCGTGACCCGGCGCATGGTGTTCGTGTCCGGGGGCATCACCCACACTTGCTTCGGAGGACTCGGACTGGGCTATTTCCTCGGGGTGAACCCGATAGCCATGGCTACGCTGTTCGCGCTCGGCGGGGCGATGGGCGCGAGGTGGATGAGCCGCCAAGGGCACGCGCGCAGCGACTCCGCCATAGGCGCAATGTGGGCGTTGGGTATGGCGCTGGGAATACTGTTCGTGTCGCTGACCGACGGATATGTGCCGGAACTCACCTCTTTCCTCTTCGGCAACGTGCTGACAATCACTGGCGCGGACTTGATGATGTTCGGGGGGTTCACCCTTCTGCTGATACTCTTTTATCTTCTGTTTTACCGATTGATATTGGCGGTGTCGTTTGATTCGGGATTCTCCGCCACGCGCCATCTTCCGGTGAAGTTCATAGAGTTGGCGATGACGGTGTTCATCGCATTGGCGATAGTGCTCACGATACGCATGATCGGGATAATGCTGCTTATGTCGTTGGTGACGCTTCCACAGATTACGGCGGAGCTGTTCACGAGCCACTATAAAAGGATGATGCTCCTCTCGGGGCTACTCTCGCTACCGGCGTGCGTCGGAGGTCTTCTCATGGCATACTATGTCGCCGTGCCGGCATCCGCCTGCATGGTGCTCCTCATGGTTCTCTTCTACCTCATCGGAATATCCATCAAACGTCTCAAAAAAATATGAAAAGTATGACAGCTTGTGAAATGACAACTTGTAAGATGACAACTTGCAAAACGACAACTTGTGGACACCTTGCAAAATGACACCTTGCAAAATGACACCTTGCAAAATGACAACATAAACTAAAAAAGGCATCCGGCGGTGAATCGTCGGATGCCTTTTTATATGGGAAACGAGTGGACTACAAGATAACCTTAGTAGCTTTGCCACCCTGAAGTTTGATGTAAAGACCTTTGGAGAGATTCTCCTTAGCCACCTTCATGCCATTGATATCATAGTACTCGGCGGGAGCGTTCTCGTCAACTACAACGCTGTTCACGCTGGAGCTACCACTCTTCGGAGTCAACACGAAATTCTTGTAATAAGCCATGTGCAAGCCGTAATCCCAATAAACTTGGTCGGCATCCCATTTTTGCACGTAAGCGATCATCTCGGTGAAACTGAAGTCGAGATTATACTCGGGAGTGATATAAATCACCAAATCTCCGTAGGGATCATCATAGTAGTAAGTCTCATCATTAAGACCCGCGTCATTGTGGGCGCCGGCGATTCTGATTTCAGAGCTCATGTCGTCGTCATAGTGACCGATCACTTGCTCACGCACTGTGATAGTGCCGATATATCCGAGGCGGTTGGCACCCTCAGTGACAGTGCCGACAACGGTGTTTTGGAACACATTGGGGATGGAGGAGGGGATCAAGTTGGAGATGAACACTTCGCCGGGGTTGTCGCCGGATTCGATAAGCACCGCGTCATCTGCGGCACCATACTCATGGAGTGAGTAAACGCCTTCGCTTCCGTCAGCCACACCGAAGAAGTTGGTGACATCCATCTTACCAACGAACTCATCGTAGAGGTGATTGATAAGGTCGGCGGGGATATACTCTTTTTCGAGCACTTTACTTCCGGTTTCAGCACCGGTGATCACCCATTTCCAAGAGGGCTCGGCATCTTCCGCACCCTCGTTGATGTCGGCGAAAGCCGCCCATCCGGTAGTTTTGCTGAGATCCAAACCATGGTCAGTGGTGATCCAGAACTTGCAAGGATCAGTGGGTTTGAACTTATAAGAGCTGCCATTGCGCGCGGCGGCGATGGTGAGGTTCAAGGGTGAGTTGTAGTCCACGCCCTGCACCGCGATGGATGTGCCGCAATTCTGCGGTTGCACGAGGATGTAACCGAGATAACCCTCCACGGAGCTATCCTCCACCACTGTTCCGACCACGTCGGTGGTGGTCATATATTCGGCATCATAGTTGACTACGAAGTCCTTGAGCAGCACCTCATCGTCAGCTTCGCCGGCGGCGATGACCATTTTAGGGGTCTCACTCTCGCCATACACCCACGAATACTCGTTGCCGTATTGACTGTCCAACAAATTAAAACCGAGAGAGACACCGGAATACTTACCGATGACCTCGTTCCTAAGATCGGCATTCGCCGCGAATCCGTTGAGCGACATCAGTCCCGCAACGGTAGCAAGTAAAATTTTTCTCATTATCTATTTATTTTTATCTATTTATTATCTAACCAAAATCTTATGTGATTCGGAAGCACCGGATTCACGCACTACGTTCATGATATAGATTCCGGAAACGGGCTCCGCCACTCTTCTGCCGGTGAGGTCGAAGTATTCCACTTTCACCACCTCATCCTGAGCAGCCACCTGTACGCCGGACTCCACGGGATTCCCCACATGGCATTTGTAGGCGTTAACGATTTCGCCGTTGGATACCTTCTTAAGCATCGCCACCACGTAAAGGTTGTTTACGTTCTGCACCAGCGAGGTGCCGCGGGTGTTGACGGCGTTTTCAGCGTTGAAGGTGTATTTATGCGTCATCAGGTCGCCTACGGAGATAGATGATGGGAGGCTTCCGCTCACGCCCTTCACATCGGGGGCGAGGATCACCACATCGTCGAAGTGCAAGCCGGAGACAGTGGATGAAGCTCCGTTAGCTCCGAGGAACTGACGCATCTGCGGGATATACGCCGAAGCGTCGTAGACGGTGTTGTAATAGTTGATTTGGTTCCATCCGGTGCCGCTGCCGTAGAGGTCGTTGGCAAGGAGGGCGTAGGCGATTTGATACTCGCCGTCGGCGGCTTTCACGAAATTCACGGATGTTTCGACATCGATTTGCTTGTTGTAGGCGTCGTGCCAGTTGGCTTTGACGTATATCGACGCGGGAGTTTCCACATCGCGGCGCGCTTTCCAATCCTTCTCGATGCCGAAGCCGCTACCCTGGGTGCCCCAATATGGGTCGCAACCGATCACGCGGTCGAGATAGCAGTAGGGGTATCCGTTGCCGGCGTTGGGGAAGTTGGACGACGACATAATCTCCATATAGTCGGGGCATGAGGAGGGACGGCCGTCGTTATGGTATGATATGGCGATGAAATCATCGGGATAAGTCTCCGACATATATTTCATGGCGGCGAAACCTCTCACGCAATAGCCGCACCACAGACCTGTGTGCTCCTCCATCACGGGACGGTGTACGGGCATATCGTCGACGATGCTGAAGACTCCGGTGGCGGAAGCCTGCGCGTTGGTGTTGGCAGCGCCGTTCACTTTTGTGATTGCGACCTCAAGGTTGTATTTGCCGGTGTTGTTGATCGCCGGGATTGTGATGTAAGTGTTTTTGGAGTAATTCAACTTTCCGGCGGGTGTTGGAGTGTCGAGGGTTGTGCGACCGCTGTAAGCGCCGGTGCCGTTGATATTGTAAGTGTAGTCAAAAGATGATATGGCGTTGGTACCGTGGGAAACGATAGTCACGGGGAACTGAATCTCCACACCTTTGTTGAACGAGTTCTCCTCCAGAGGGGCGATGCTGGCGTCGTTAGCTTTGAAATCGCCGGAGAGGGTGATAGTCATCGCCGAGCTGTAGCCCATGGCGGTGTAATCCTTCCATGTGCGGTATGTGGTGGAGGAATGGATCCAGAGGGCGTTGTCCCATACGGTCTTGTACGCCGCCACAGGTGTCTTGGTGTTGGTGGTTATGTTGTCCACAGTAAAAGAATATCCCACATACGCCAGTTCCTCGGTGATGGTGTAGGGTTCGGGGAATGTGAATGTGAGATAGTCGCCGGAGACAGTGGCATCATAGACAACATCGGGGGTGAAGACTTTCTTGCCGTCCACGGTGTTCATTGTAAGGTCTTTCGAGACCCAAACTTTGACATCGGATATGGCGGCGTCGGAGGTCAGCGGCACTTTTATGGAAGTGATTTTGGCTCCCACACACTCGGGGTACTGGATGCCGACACCGACATCATAGGTTTCCGTCTTTTGTGTGCCGACGGTGGTTTGTGATCCCTCGGCATACGACAAAGTCAGCTCATTCGCGGTCGCCGTCAAAGTGGTGGCGATAGCGAACAAAGACAGTGACTGTCTAATAAATCCTCTTTTCATTATAGCTATATTAAAAATATTTCGGTTTATCATGGGGGTGATCTCCGCGTCGCCGCGTGAGAAAGGCTCCATAGTTTATCGGTTGCAAACTTAATGAAATTTTGCCAAACCGCAAAATAAATTTTGGATATGCACTCAGAGAGAGGAAACTTGCTTATTTCTTATCAAGATTCTGAAATAGGGACATTTGCCGTTAATGGAAAGATCCTTTCCGTCATCGCCTTTCCTAAACTTTATTATTTCAA
>CAYQMV010000087.1:3697-6250 GCA_964418705.1 uncultured Sangeribacter sp. | reverse complement strand
GCCTCACGGCAGAGGAACGATTTGGGGATGAGCAGGGGAAAATACGCGTTCTGCACTCCGGTCTCTTTAAACATGCCGTCGATCACGCGCTGCATCTTCTCCCAGATGGCGTAGCCGTAGGGCTTGATGACCATGCATCCGCGCACCGCCGACTGCTCGGCGAGGTCCGCTTTGACCACCAATTCGTTGTACCACTGGGAATAATTATCTGATCTTTTGGTGAAATTCTTTAATTCTTTTGCCATTTTAGCTTCTATTGAAATATTATCTTATGCGATCTGCGCTTGCGAGCAATTCTTGGTCGGCGGCGACGGCGCGGCGCGCCATCATGCACGCGATGAAGGATATCACCGGAGCCACGGCGATAGGTCGCCAGGAGACCATGGCCCCCTCCACCGCCACATAACCTAAAATGATTGACACCGCCACTATGGCGGCGAGCAGCAACGCCGACACCGAGCATACCCTACGCTGCAACGTCAAATTGCGGAACAGGAAAATGCCCACCAGCGGCAAAATGAAAGATAGGCACGACAGGGCGGCGAGATATAGCGTGGAGACGCTGCCGTGGTTCCCGGAGCCGTAGACCCCCGTGTCGTATATGCCCCACGTCTTGAACTCCAACAGGGCGCCGTCCGGGTGGAACGTCCCAAGCGTGCAGAATGTGAACGCAGTCATCAGTCCCCCGGCGAGCAGGAGAAACAGCGACTGCCATCGTTGTATTACCATAATCGATTACTAATGTTTCTACCTCGCAAAAGTAGTAAAAAAAAACAAGATATTCACTATTTTAACAGGCACGCTCCTCATTTATTAGCGAAAACAACTTCATTTCCTTGCCAAAAGCAATCAATTATTCACGAAACCACATTATTTCTTTGCGAAAACGTGTCGCATATCGAAGAAAATTAGTAATTTTGCAAGCAATAAAATTTAAAAATTTATTGCCAATGTCTTTTTTAGCAGATAGGGTTAAGATGGAGGGTCTCACGTTTGACGACGTGCTCCTCGTGCCCGCGTACTCACAAGTGCTTCCAAAGGATGCAATTCTCACCACAAATTTTTCACGTAGGATAACGCTCAACGTGCCCTTGGTCTCCGCCGCCATGGACACCGTCACCGAGTCCGCCCTCGCCATCGCCATAGCGCGTGAAGGCGGCATCGGAGTGATCCATAAAAACATGACCATCGCCGAGCAGGCGCACCAGGTGCATACAGTGAAACGTGCGGAGAACGGTATGATCTACGACCCCGTCACAATCCGCATCGGCAGCAGCATCTCCCAAGCCCTCGAGCTGATGCAGGAATACCATATCGGCGGTATCCCCGTGGTGGATGAAGCGGGTCTGCTAAAAGGTATCGTCACTAACCGCGACCTCCGCTTCGAGAAAAACCTCAACCGCGCCGTCGAGGATGTGATGACAAGCCAAAACCTCATCACCTCCAACCAATCCACCAACCTCGAAGAGGCGGCGGAGATACTCCAATCCCACAAAATCGAGAAGCTCCCCGTGGTCGACGCCAACGGCAAACTCATCGGATTGGTGACCTACAAAGACATTAAAAAGGCTAAAGATAAACCCAACGCCTGCAAAGACAGCCTCGGCCGTCTGCGCGTGGCTGCCGGAATCGGCGTGACCCCCGACAGCATGCAGCGCGCCGAAGCCCTCGTCAAAGCCGGCGTGGACGCTCTCGTGATTGACACCGCCCACGGACACTCCGCCGGAGTGGTGGGTGTGCTTGAAGATGCGAAACGCAACTTCCCCGACATCGACATCGTGGTGGGAAACATCGCCACCGGCGACGCCGCCCGCTATCTCGCCGACCATGGCGCCGACGCGGTGAAAGTGGGCATCGGCCCCGGCTCCATCTGCACCACACGCGTGGTCGCCGGTGTGGGCGTGCCACAGCTCAGCGCCGTCTATGAGGTCTCCAAAGCCCTCGAAGGATACGGTATCCCGGCAATCGCCGACGGAGGAATACGCTACAGCGGCGACATCGTGAAAGCACTCGCCGCCGGCGGTTCTTCGGTGATGCTCGGCGGTATGCTCGCCGGAGTGGAGGAGTCGCCGGGCGACACCATCATCTTCAACGGCAGAAAATTCAAAGCTTACCGCGGAATGGGTTCCCTCGAAGCCATGGAGAAAGGGTCGAAAGACCGATACTTCCAAGGGGGAGAGACGGAAACCAAGAAATTGGTGCCCGAGGGTATCGCCGCGCGTGTCCCCTACAAAGGCACACTCTTCGAGGTGGTCTATCAGATGCTCGGCGGCTTGAGAGCCGGAATGGGATATTGCGGCGCCGCAACCATCGAACAGCTCCACAAAGCGCAGTTCACACGCATCACCTCCGCCGGAGTGCTTGAAAGCCACCCCCACGACGTGGCTATCACCAGCGAAGCCCCCAACTATTCTTCGCACCATAATATGTAGCCGCCCAACAGGGCGCGCACGCACCATAATATGCAGCCGCCGATAACGGCGCGCTTACAGCACCATATTAACGCCCATGGCTTTGCCGCTGTGGGCGTTTTTTATTACTTTTGCACAAAAC
>CAYQMV010000087.1:0-3597 GCA_964418705.1 uncultured Sangeribacter sp. | reverse complement strand
ATTACAGACAGAATAAATCAAAAACAGAATAGATAAAAAATGGATAAGGAATATTTCAAAAGCCGTAGGAGTGTCCGCAAATTCAAGGCGGAACCCGTCTCCGACGCGATGATCACCGAGATGGTGGAGCTGGCGGCGAAAGCCCCCACCACCGGGAATATGCAGCTCTACTCAGTGGTGGCTACCACCGACGCCGCGCTGCGCGCCTCCCTCGCGGAACAGCACTTCAACCAGCCCGCCGCCACCGGAGCGCCGCTGCTGCTCACCGTGTGCGCCGACTTCGACAGATTCGAACGCTGGTGCCGCCAAAACAACGCAACCCCGGGATTCGAGAACTGGCAAGGACTCCTCTACGGATTGCTCGACGCGTCGGTGTTCGCCCAGCAGCTCGCCACCGTGGCTGAGATGATGGGACTCGGCACCTGCTTCCTCGGCACCACCACCTTCAACGCCCCCGCGATCGCGGAGCTGCTGCGCCTCCCGCGCCGCGTGTTCCCGCTGATCACCCTCGCCGCCGGATACCCGGACGAGGAGGGTACTCCCACGGAGCGCATCCTCACCCGAGGAATACTCCACCGAGACACCTACTCTCAATTCTCCGATGAGGATATACACGAAATCTACGCCCCCAAGGATGAGTTCCCACTCAACAAGGAGTATGTGGCGCAGAACGCCAAGGAGAACCTCGCACAAGTCTTCACCGACATCCGCTACCCCGAAGCCATGAACTCCCAATTCTCCAAAGCATGGGAGGAATTTTTGAAAAAATAAAGGGAAGTGCCAACCGGCACATCCCTTTATTTTTTGATGGGGTGAGGCTCCCTATTTCAGCACCTTTTTATTCACCACCACGGGGTATTTCTCCTTAAGCTCCTCCACCCATTCGGTCTCGAGCTGGTTCTGATAATCGGAAATCACAAGTCCTTTCACGTCGCTCATCTCCTCGGGAGCGTCAAGAAGCTTGAAGTCGTAGAGGAAATAGTTGGGATAGCGTGAGTTGGAGGGACGGGTGTCGCTGCCGCCGAAGATGCAGTAATCCACCATCGCATTAGCGCCCTTGGGAGCCAACACTTTGTCGATCTGCGCTTTTCCGGCAAACTCCTTGCGCACCACGCTGACATAATCGTTGGCATCGGTCTCCGCCAAACGCGCTTTAATCGCCTGCTCTACGCTGTCGCTGACCGCCTGGATGAGGTATCCTTTCACGCGCGGCTCCGTCCATGTGTACTCCGCGCGGTGGGCGGCGAAATACTCACGCAAGCCGGTGGTGTCGTTCGACGCTTTGTCCCACACCTTGCGGCGGCCCACCTCATAAAGCAGTGATCCGTCGCGGAACTCATGCAGAAGGTTGCGGTATTCAGGCTCCGTCTGCTCCAACGCCGCCTCCTTGGCGTCGAGGAGCTTCTTGCGCACCACGCTGTTGACGCGGTCCTTGAAGTCTTTCGCGGCGAACTCGCTGTCGGTGTCGACATAGCCCGAGAAGACAGGAGCCACATCGGCGAAGGTCACTTTCTTGTTGCCTGAATATGTGTAGAGTGTGTTGCCGGCGTTGGCGACACAATATTTATCGTAGAAAAGCGAGTCGATGCCGTTGGCGGCGATGTAGCTGTTCACGTCTTTGAGCGCCGCGTCGTTGGCTTTGAGCTTGAACTCCTTGGCGAGGGTCTCGCGCTGGCGGTCGTTAATCATGGCGTAGCGGATATCGTTGGGGTTGGTCACCGAGGATATCAGCTTGCTCTCCATCTTCTCGTAGGAGTCTATGGGGTCAAGCTCCAGACGCTTGATGATATGCCATCCGTATTGCGAGCGCACCGGCTCCGAAATCTCGCCGTCGGTCAGCGCGAACGCCGCATCGGCGAACTCCTCCACCATCTCTCCGGCGTAGAACGGGGGCAGGATGCCACCCTTGCGCGCCGAGTTCTTATCGTCGCTGTTGCGGAGAGCCACGTCCTCGAAACGCATCGGGTCGTTCTTCACTATCTGATAAAGGCTGTCGATCTGGGCTTTCGCTTTCGCCTTATCGGCGTCGGACGCCGTCGGGGGCACCATCTTCATGATGTGCGACGCGTTCATCTGTCCGCGGTTGGCGCGGTGGCGGCCACCCATGAGGATATGGTATGCCATCGGCGACTCCACGATCTCGGAGATTTCACCCTCCTTGAGGGCGTAAGCGGCTTTCTCGAAAGCGTAGGGGAAGCGCATGGGCACCACCCACCCCACTTTGCCGCCGCGCTGGTTGGAACCGCGGTCCTGCGAGTAGTCGGCAGCGAGCTGCGAGAAGTCGCCCCCTTTGAGGAGCACACCGCGGACGCTGTCGAGCAACGCCTTCGACGCGCGGTCGGTCTCCGCCTTGCGTGTCTTGAAACGCATGATGTGGTAAACCTCAACCTCCTCCGGTATGCGGTCGTAGGCCTCGCGAGCCAACTCCTTAATATATACCGAATCCGTCAGATACGGCTGCGCCAACTCCGTACGGTACTGCTCATACTCGCGGCGGAACTCCGCCGTGGTGTCGATGCCGAGGGCCTTAGCGTCAGCCACTTTCAGCTTATACACCTTGAATATCTCGGCATACTCGTTGATAGGTTGCAGCTCCGTCTGCTGCTGACGGTTCTTCTTATACAAGTACTCAAATTCCGACAATGGCACATCCTCGCCGTTGACGGTCATTACCACGGGATCCTTGGCGTACAACGCCAACGACAACGTAAGCGCTGTGGCTACGCATCCCGCTCCTATGAATAGTTTCTTCATATCGTTTTGGATCTGTGATCTACAGTTTTTTCTAACTCTTTAACGAGTCCCTCCCACCTTTATTGTTTTTACGCCCAAAAATATAGGCGGAAACCATGGCTTAGAGTTCCTCATCGTCATCCTCCTCGTCGTCATCGTCGTCGCTGTCGTCAACCACATCCACCAATGGGTCGGGGGGAAAGGCGCGGTAGGAGGGGTGTTCGAGCACCAGCAATTGCAGCACCTCCATGAAGCGGTCCTTGATATCGATACCGTAGAAGTTAGCCGCCACATTGACGGGCGCGTTGGACACGAACACCGTGGGACGGCGCTTCTCGTAGCGGTCAGAGACCACGTCCTTCACCGGAGTCACCTCGTTGCCGAAGTCCTTCACCTTGGAATCCTCCTTGGCGAACTCATCAATGATGAGAAACGGCGCCACCTTCACCTCCTCAAGAGCTTTTTTGTCGTTGCCGCGCCCGCGCTCGTTGATTTCCTCCGCTTTAAGACGGCACACCCGCGCCGCCTCGTAAGACAAACCCTTATCCAAGAACGTCATGTCGTTGACCACTCGCTGGAACGCCTTCACCAACGTCGACTTCCCGGTGCCGTTGAGTCCGCAGATGTAGAGGAAGATATGCTCATCCTTGGCGAACATCCACCTGGCGAACATCTCAACGGCGTTGTCCATGTCGGCGTTATAGTAGAACGGGCGGCGCGCCCCCGTCTTCACCAGCCTGCGCCATTTACGCGCCACTCTCCTCTTGAACACCTCGAACTTGCAGTCGCCCACCTCCTCAAAGTAGGACTTTATAGTCGTCAACGGTGTACTGTCCTTCGTAGACGAGCCGTCCTCCGACACGG
>CAYQMV010000086.1:0-6275 GCA_964418705.1 uncultured Sangeribacter sp. | reverse complement strand
AATGAAAAAAAAGAATTAACTTTGCACTCGCAAAAGAGATAATAATCTTTTGGAGAGATGGCAGAGTGGTCGATTGCGGCGGTCTTGAAAACCGTTGAGGGTCACACCTCCGGGGGTTCGAATCCCTCTCTCTCCGCAAAAGAGCTGAACTCGCTTCGAGTTCGGCTCTTTTTTTACAAACGGAGAGAGAGGGATGAGAACCGGGTTCGTAATCGCAACGCGCTTTCGAGCTTGCCGAGAAAGAATCCCTCTCTCTCCGCTCCCCCCTTTTTGAACTTTTTCCCCTCTTTGTCTGTTATATTATCAGGTAATGATGATATTGGGGCGTCCATGGTGGGTGCTCCCGCGAATGAATGGACCCGAGGAATGAGAGACTTAAGGTTTTTTTGCATGTCCTTCTTGTCTGTCAGGAATTAGGAGGTTGAATGAGTTCTTTTTGGACCGTCAAGCCCCGGAATGGGATGATACGGTTTTTTATCCGCACTGTAATGCAGTGTCTTTGTCGTTTTTGTAGATCGATACGATGATGAAGTTGTATTATGTTAATTATTATGCATTAGTGAGTTAGGGTTCATGTCATGTCATTGTTATAGTAAGATGCCGCCCGGCTAACGCCGGTGCGGCATCGTTATTTATTTCTCCCCCTCGTTATTTATTGCGCTTCTCCCCCCTTGTTGATGCGGAGCTGTTGCCGCAAGGGAGCGGAGCTCCCTTTCCCGGCTATAAAAGCGCCCTCTCGTATACCGCGCGGATGCGCTCCGCCATATCGGCGGAGCTGAAGCGGCGCGCGTGGCGGAGACCGCGGGCAATCATCGCGTCGGTGTCGGTGGCTCCGGAGAGGATGGCGGCGATTGCCTCGGCGGCGGCGCGCGCGTCGTCGGGATCCACGTATATGGCGGCGTCGCCCCCCGCTTCGGGGAGGCTTGAGGTGGCGGCGGCGATCACCGGACGGCGGCTCTCAAGCCCCTCCAGCACCGGGATGCCGAAGCCCTCGTAGCGCGACGGATAAAGGATCACCTCCGCGCCCTGGCACACCACCGGAAGGTCCGGAAACGCCACATCGCCGAGGTAAAGCACACGTCCGGCCACGCCCAGCTCCGCGCTCAGGCGACGCATCCGCTCCTTGTACTCTTTTCCGTTGCCCACCGCCACAAGCCATATATCCTCCGGGAGGGTGGCGAGGGCGCGTATGCTAAGCTCCAGGTTCTTGCGCCGCTCTATCGTCCCCACCTGAAGGAGATAGCGCTCCGGCAGACGGTAGCGCGCGCGGACGCGGGCGAAGTCCTCCGCCGTGGCGTGGCGGCGGAAGAGGTCGCTGCACCCCTGGTAAACGATATCTATGCGCTCCTCGGGGATTCCGTAGAGGTCGATTATGTCGCGGCGCGTCGACTCACTTATGGCGATGATGCGGTCAGCCACACGGCATGACCTGCCGTACTTCCAATCATAGAGAGTGCGGTCGGCGAGGGTGTAGCACTCCGGCATACGGCGGTATATAAGGTCGTGGATAGTCACCACGCTGCGTATGCCGCTGCGGCGGAAGTTCAGCGGCAGCTCGTTGCTGAGACCGTGGAAGATCGTCAGGTTGTCTTTCGCCGCGTCGGCGGTGAGTCCCCAGGTGCGCCATATCGCTTTCGGCATCGCGCCGGCGCGTGGCAGTCGCAGCCGCACGTTGGGCATCGCGCGGATCGCGTCGAGGCGCGGGTTCTCCCTCAGGTCGGGGGTGTAGACTATATGCTCGTCGTCGGCGTAGACACGCGCCATCGATTCTATCACAAGGCGCGAGTAGTTGCCCAACCCCGTAAGGTTGCGCACCGCCCTTTTGCCGTCGTATCCTATTATCATCGTGGGTAATCGCTGAATTATTTTTTGTCGGAGAGGGTTATGGGAGAGGGAATCATATCTTCGAGAGGATCATGTCGGGGGAGATTCCGTACATGCAGTGGAAGTCGCCGCGGTGGCAGGGTTTGTTGCCGAATACGGAGCATGGGCGGCACACCATGTCGAGCTGGACCGCGTCCTCCTTGCTTTGGTGCCATCCCATGAAGCCGCAGAAAGGGTGAGTGGCACCCCATACGCTGACCACGCGTGTCCCGGCGATCGCCGCGAGGTGCATATTCGCCGAGTCCATGGAGACCATCGCGTCGCAGTAGCTCATCAGAGCCATCTCCGCCGCGAAGCCGAGGCGCAACGCCGCCATGTTCACCACGTTCGTCTCCCCCATCGTCATGCGGTTGATGACGTTCGACTCCCGTTGTCCGGCGCCGAAGATGAATATCTTCGCGTTCTTGCGTTTGCTGAGTCCTTTGACCACCTGCGCCATCAGTTCCTCGGGGTAGATCTTCCCCCGGTGCATGGCGAAAGGCGCGACGCCGAACCACTGCTCCCCCTCCCCTTTCGGAGGCGTCGCGGCGGCGAATAGGGATGTGTCCGCCGGAGCGGCGGTGTATAGCCCCTTGAAAGTGTCGCTGTAGGAGAGCGCAAGGTTGTAGAACACCTCGCGGTAGCGCGCGCGGGTGGAGACCAGGGGTATCATCACCTTATTGTGGCGGCGTGTGAGGGCGTTTTTTCCCCGTTTCCCCTTTTTAATGTGCTTCACCCTCACTCCCCATAGGCGGAGCCAAAATCGAAGCATTTTGGTGCGTAAAACGTCGTGTAGGTCCGCGTAGCTCGTGGGCGCGAACTTATCCTTAATCTCTTTGGCGAGGCGCAGCATCCCGGCAGCCCCCTTGTAGTCGGCGGTGTCGATGGGATAGAGCGTGAGGTTTTCCGGCATATTCACGAATATGCCCGCCGCGTTCCTCTTCGTCAGGAACAGGAACTGCGTGTTGGGGTTGGAGGCGCACGCGGAGTACACCACCGGTATTGTCATCGCCACGTCTCCTAACGCCGATAACCTCGATATCAGTATACATTCATTTTTCATAAAAATAGTCATAAAAGCCTCACCCCTCCAGTTCAATCCTAAACGTCGTTCCTCTGCCGAGGTCGCTGCGTTTCACGAATATTTTACCTTTGTGGTACTCCTCGATGATGCGCTTCACGAGCGTCAGCCCGAGTCCCCAGCCACGTTTCTTGGTGGTGTAGCCGGGGTTGAACACCGTCTTGAAGTTTTTGCGGGCGATGCCCTTGCCGGTGTCGCTGATTTCCACGAACACGCGTCCCTTCTCCTCGCCGGTGGTTATGGAGATTATTCCGGCGCCCTCCATGGCGTCGACGGCATTCTTGGTGAGGTTCTCCATCACCCATTCAAAGAGCGGAAGGGATAGGCGCACCGCGATGTCGTCCGGGGGGAAGTCCATCTTTATCTCCACTTTGCCGGAGATGCGTGAGCGCATATATTCAAGGCTCGTCTCTATGGCGTGGTTGAGATATTGCAGCGACAGCTCCGGCACGGAGCCTATCTTGGAGAACCTGTCCGCGATCACCGACAGGCGGCGCACATCCTTGTCCATCTCCACGACAGCCTCCTTGATCGCGTCGGGGTCATCCTCGGCGGCGCTGAGATACTCGTTCCATGCCATCAGCGAAGAAATTGGGGTCCCCAGCTGGTGCGCCGTCTCCTTGGAGAGTCCCACCCACACGCGGTTCTGTTCCGCCCGTTTCGTGTAGACCAACGCCCAATATAGCACCGCCACGAAGATTATCATCGCCAGCAGCTGCACGTAGGGATAGTAGCTCAGACGCTTCAGCGTCGTGGAGTCCTCGAAGTATATGTAGATGTAGGTGTCGGCGAACATCTCCACTTGGATGAAGTGGGCGTTGTCGGCGGATTGCTCGCGCAGCGTTTTCCCCGCGGCGGCGTGGCGCAGCACCCCGTCGAGATAGGCGCGGTTGCGCGGCGACAGCTGTTCGTAGCTGTAGGTGTCCGCGTGCACAGGCTCCGGAAGATCGAAGTTGCGGAATTGGCTTATGTGCATCTCCTCGTCAGCCACGAGCACCGGGATGGAGTTGTTTTCGCTGATTATGCTCAGGAGAAATTCGAGGTCGGAGGTGTCCTCCGCCTTCGCGAGACGTTCGGTGGCTTGCGCCCATATATGCATCCTCTCGCGCTCCTGCTTCGCCAAATCCTTCACCAAGGAATTGGATATCAACAGAAACGCGACAATGGCTCCCAACGCCACTATCAGAAAGATGATTTTCCCCAGACGCTTATTCTCCATCTCATATAATCCTTTTAATCCTTTATAATCCTATCCATCCTATCAATCTTATCCCTCCTATCCCTCCTTGTCCTCGCTTATGAATCTCGCCACGCTGTCGGTGTCGTTCGCGTCGATCACTATGTCGGCGGTTTCGCGCACCTGTTCGCGCGCGTTTGCCGGGGCCACGCTCACGTCGGCGATCGCCATCATTGAGAGGTCGTTGACGTTGTCGCCGAAGACCACGATCTCCTCCGCGCCCACGCGCCGCGCCATGCGTTGCACCGCGAGGGCTTTTGTGGTGGTCGTGGGGAACATTTCGAGGATAGTCACCTCGTCACCGAATATGTCGGTGTAGCATAGGGGGTTGCACGCTATCCGGCGTTCGCGCACCTCGTCGTAGACGGCGTGCGCCGCGGTGTGCGTCTGGAGTCCGTAGAAGAGTAGCACGCGGTCAAGACGCTCGGGGAGTGTGGCGTGGAAGCGTTTGTAGGGGTTGTCGATGCGGTCGGCGATGAACTGATGCTCCACGGGGGTTAGTTTCCCCGGGTGGTATATGTCGATTATGCCGTCGGGGGCGAGGGTGTAGATGAATGTGGCGGCGCCGTGTCGGTCGTAGACCCCCATGAGGTCGCGCATCGTCTCCTCCTCCATGAAAATCACATCGCTGTAGGTGTTGGTGTCCTGGTGCCACAGAGCCCCTCCGGTCATCACTATCGCCGGGAGGGTCATGCGCACATCCCGGAGGATATTGCTCACGGTGGCGGGGGTGCGCGCCGTGGCTATGGTGAAGTGCGCTCCGCGCGCTATCGCGTCGTTGAGCATACGCGCCGACGCGTCGCTGATTTTTGATTCTGAATTTAAGAGGGTGCCGTCGAGGTCCGACACGTATAGTCGTTTCTTTTTCATACTAAGGAATCTCCTCCCATTCGGCGTCGCTCACTTGCTCCTCCACGCGGAAGGAGACGCTCTCGCGGTGGGTGCTCCGTCGGTGCGCGTCGGTGTCGCTCTCCTCCACGAACTCCACGTCTTGGGCGTAGCTCTTCAGTGAGGCGCGGCTGTTGGCGGGTCGGCGCGCGTCGCCGCTATCAGTGCGGCTTTTGCCGCCGCCGTAGGCTCTGCGTGTCTGCCGGCGTTGTCCGCTTTGTCCGTTCTCTCTTTGCTGCTGACGCGGCATAACGCGCCGGAGGAGCCATTTCATTATTATCTCCGGATGGCGGCGCAGATACATTGTGGTGATCACCACCAGCGCCACGATAACCAAAAATATCCATTCCATATCAGCCCATGCGTTTTTGACCCGTGGCGGAGAGGATGATATAGTAGATTATCCCCCACATGAATCCTTCGAGTCCGGTGAGACTTACTAATATGATAAACACCACAGGGAGGCTATATTGCGCGAGATTGCCGCGGAGTCCCCATGATTTTAATTTCAGAGAATACATTTTCATGCCGGAGACCATGAGGTATGAGAGCGCGAGGATAGAGATTAGGATTGTGCTGTGGGAGACGATGCCTATGTCGTAGTACCAGGCGGTGAACCCTATCCAATAGATAGCGTTGGAGGGTATGGGTAGTCCGGTGAAGTAGGAGGAGTGGGAGGTGTCGGTGTTGAACCGCGCCAGGCGCAACGCGCCCCCCACGGGAATCAGGGGAGTGAGCCAGAGGAGCCATTGCGGGGCTTGGTTCACCTGCATGGCGTGGAAGAGGAGCATCGCCGGGGCTACGCCGAAGCTCACGAGGTCGCACAGGGAGTCCAGCTCCTTCCCCATCTCGGAGTATGCCCCGAGGAGCCGCGCCGCGAAGCCGTCGCAGAAGTCAGCCACCGCCGCGATGCCGATGAAGATATATGCCCAATAGTAGGCTTTGAGTCCCATAACCATGGCGTCGCCATAGCCCGAAATCATTATCGCCGCCACGCCGCAGATGAGATTGACGCAGGTGATGGCGTTGGGTATGTTTTTCTTAACTATATTCATTCCTAAGGTTTTAAAACATGGATGCCGGGGTTATCCGGCTTTGTTGGCGCGCAGAAGGGCGAGCGGGGTGAGGTCACCTTTGGTGGTGTCGCCTATCTTCACGAGAATCTCGGCATCCACGGGGAGATATATGTCCACGCGTGAGCCGAAT
>CAYQMV010000085.1:3139-6388 GCA_964418705.1 uncultured Sangeribacter sp. | reverse complement strand
CACTCCTCGCCGCGGCGGGGTCACTCCTCCCCATACAAGCGCAACAGACGAAGCTCCTCACCGCGGAGAAATTCAGCGACTATGGGCTTGTCTACACGCTCCCGAACACCGCCCTCGCCATAGACGTGCAGGCGCGCCACACCGTGCGCCGCGCCGGCCCATATTATCTATATGCGAAGAAACAGATAGGCGCCGCCAACGCCATCAGCTCCGACGACGAGCGTTGGGAGGTCACCGGAGTGACAGTGCGCCCCTTCGGCGTGGCTAACGACTCCGCCACATATAAAATGCAAGTGAAAGCGACCATGCCGACATATATATGTGTGGCATCCGACGGGATGCTGCTGAGCGTGAACACCAAAGCGGAGGAGGAGACACTCCCGCAACCCGCCGCGGACACCCCCGCGCTCTCCCTCCCCACCTGCACGGAGTATCTCCAATACGTGGGGGAGGACTTCCTCAGCAGCCAATCCTCCGCGATGCGCGCGCAGATGCTCGCGGAATCACTCATGGAGGTGCGTGAGGCGCGACTGAGCCTCACCCGCGGCACCGCCGAAACGATGCCCACCGACGGCAGACAGCTCGAACTGATGCTCAACTCCCTCAAGGACCAGGAGCAAACAATGGTCGACGCATTCTGCGGCGTGGAGGGATCGGAGACGCGCACCATGCGTTTCGAGTTCCTCCCCGACGAGGATGGCAGATTCGTGATCGCCCGACTGAGCGACTTCTCCGGGTTCGTGGATCCCGAAGACCTCTCCGGCTCCCCGATCACCATATCCGTGGAAACGATACGCCAAGGGGAGGTGCCCCTCGACGACAAGGGACAGCCGCGCCAGCAACCTAAGGACGGGGTGGCTTACGTGATCCCCGGCACCGCCGCGATAACTATCGCATGGGAGGGGAAAACGCTCTTCTCCGGCGAAATAGACCTCGCGCAAGCGGGCACCGTCTTCACCCTCGACCCCGCGATCTTCACCGCCAAGAAATCACCCTCATTCGCCATATTCGACCCAGCCACCGGCGCGGTACGTGAAATTGGCACCATGGCGCAATGATCCAATCCGCACCACTCACCCTGCGTGAATACAACCTACTGCTACGCAACAGCATAGCCTCCCACCCGGAACTGCAATACCGATGGGTCACCGCCGAACTCAGCGACTTCGCCGTGCGCGGTCACTGCTACATGGAGCTTATAGAAAAGGATGAATGCGGAAACACGGTGGCGAAGATGCGCGCCAACATCTGGAGCAACCGCTTCTACGCCCTCGCCGCGAAGTTCCGCCAAGCCACGGGACGCGACCTGCAAGGGGGGCTGAAGGTGATGCTCCAAGGCACCGCCTCATTCCATGAACAATACGGCATCTCATTCAACGTGGTGGACATCGACCCCTCCTACACCCTCGGCGACCTCGAACGGCTGCGCCGCGAGATTCTTATGCGCCTAAACGCCGAAGGGGTGCTAAACAGAAATAAGGAACAGGCGATGCCCCCGGTGCCGCAACGCATCGCGGTGATCTCAGCCCCCGGAGCCGCCGGATACGGCGATTTCCTGAACCAACTCCTCGGAAACGCCTACGGGGTGGTCTTCTATCCCGTGCTCTTCGAAGCGGTGATGCAGGGGGACCGCACCGCCGCGACGGTGTGCGCCGCCCTCGAACGCATTGAGATGAGCATCGACGCCTGGGACTGCGTGGTGATCATCCGCGGCGGCGGCGCCACCACCGACCTCAACGGCTTCGACAACCTCGAACTGGCACGCGCCGTGGCTACGTTCCCCATCCCCGTGATCGTGGGGATAGGGCATGAACGCGACCGCACCGTCCTCGACGAGATAGCCCACACACGCGTGAAAACGCCCACCGCCGCCGCCGAATGGCTCCTGAAACGCGCCCTCGACACCTGGGAGCGCCTGGAATCGCTCATGCGCACCGTGGCGACGACAGCCACCGCGCTCGTGGCGGGAAACAAGCAGCAGCTCTCCCAGATGGAGACGCTCATGCACTCCGCCGCACAAGGGGGGTTGGCACGCGCCTCCGCGCGCCTATCGGCGATAGCCTCCCTGCTCCCCTCCCTCGCCGACAAACGCATAGCCCTCGCCAACAGCGCCCTCGACTTCACCGCGCAGCAGCTGCGCGCCGCCGCCGACTCGCGCCTGCTCCAGGAGAACCAGCGTCTCGACCGCCTGAAGCAGCTCAGCGAGGTGCTCAGTCCCACGCACACGCTACGCCGCGGCTATTCCCTCACCCTCCACAACGGCTCCGTGGTGAAGAACGCCGCCGACCTTCCCCCCGGCACCACCTTCACCACCCGTTTCGCCGACGGCGACGTGACCGCCACCGCCAACTGAAAACCAACGTCCGCGGACTCCACCTACGGCGGAGTCCGCGGACGGCACCATAAAAGCCCATACAAAGGCTAAAAGAAGCCCTTATAAAGAAGACTATTATTATGAAAGAAGAAGCCACAGATAAGCAATCTGAGATCAGTTATTCCGCCGCCATCTCCGAGTTGGAGGGGATAGTGCGCAAGATGCAGTCTTCGGACTGCGACATCGACAACCTCGCCAAGTACGCGGCGCGTTCCATCGAGCTGCTCAAGCTCTGCCGCGCCAAGCTCACACGCACCGACGAGGAGCTGAAGAAATGCCTTGAGGAGCTGGGATAAGCGCGCCTGCTTGCGCTCCGCCGCCTTCGCCCCGCGCTCCCGTCCGTTTCCCGTCCGTTTCCCGGAGCTATGCTCCGGGGCGGCAACAGCTCCGCGCTCGAATCCGCCTCAGCCAAGAAGCGGCTCAGCCAAGAAGCGGCTCAGCCAAGAAGCGGCTCAGCCAAGATAAAAAGCCTTGCCGTCGGCAAGGCTTTTCTGTTTGCGCACAGGAGCGAAGCTCCTGTTCCCAGCGCTCCGCATCCGTACCGCTGCCCCTGTTCGCATAGGCGCAAAAAAAATTGACTGTCTCTCGACAATCAATCTCAATTAACCTTAAAATCTAATACCATGAAAAACTCGATGCAAAGTTACAAATATTTTTTATAACAATGTTGTAAAACATATCTTTTCCTTGCGAATTTAACAAAATTTTTATTCCTCACCCCTCCCAACCCCTTGTTTGTTAATTTATTTAAGAAAACTTCACCCCTCCCCTCCCCCACAACTTGCGTGGCTTAAGTTTATTTACTACCTTTGCACTAAAGTAAAAATCCGCGCGCCAAACTGAACCGCGCGCCAAACAAATCCGGCGCGCCAAAC
>CAYQMV010000085.1:0-3039 GCA_964418705.1 uncultured Sangeribacter sp. | reverse complement strand
GCGCGCCAAACTGAACCGCGCGCCAAACAAATCCGGCGCGCCAAACAAAAACCGCGCTGAATAAACAATCAGACTAAAATCCGGATTTTAGATGGAAGATAAAATCGTAGCACGCCGGATGGAGCCGGGATCTCCCTCCACACTGAAAGAATTCATACTGTCGCGCTTCTCGGGGCTTACAGGCAACAAGGTCAACGGACTCCTCAAACGCCGCCAGGTGGCGGTCAACGGCTCCGTCACCACCCAATTCAACACGCCCCTCGCCGACAACGACACCGTGGAGGTCAACTTCGGCAGACCGTTCGTCACTTTCCGACACCCGCGTATGCAGCTCGTCTATGAGGACGACGACATCATCGTCGCCAACAAAGGCTACGGACTCCTCTCCGTGGGCCGCGACTCCGTCAAAAAGGAACTCACCGCCTACGACATCCTCAAGGAGTATCTCAAGAAAAAGAACCCCGCCAACAAAATCTTCATCGTCCACCGTCTCGACAAAGACACCTCCGGACTTATGATGTTCGCCAAATCCATGGACGCGAAGGAGGCGATGCAACACAACTGGAACAACATGGTGCTCGACCGCAAGTATGTGGCGGTGGTGGAGGGGAGCGTCGCCGACGACGAGGGCGTGATTCAAAGCTACCTCGGCGAGACCTCGCAGCATGAAGTCTACTCCTCACAGCGCCCCGAAGACGGGAAGCTCGCGGTGACACGCTACCGCGTCCTCTCACGCGGCAACGGATACTCCCTCATGGAATACTCCCTCGACACCGGACGCAAAAACCAAATACGCGTACACAGCCGCGAATTAGGGCACCCCATCGCCGGCGACCGCCGCTACGGAGCCAAAGCGTCACCGATAGCGCGCCTCGCCCTGCACGCGCGAACTCTCAATTTCGTACACCCCATCACGCACCGGCAAATGAAGTTTGAAACTCCCATCCCGGAGCGTTTCCTCAAATTGGTCAAAGGCGGCGTTAAGCCTCAAAGCAAATAATCATGCGTTTCTCTTACCCTGAAATCCCCGAGCCGGAAGAAAAGCTCACCAAAAACGAGCATAAAAGCTCCAAAGTCGACCCCCTCGACTTGATGATCGACGAACTCGCCGTCACCCACGAGAAAGTGGAGGTGGAGGACGACGAACTTATATGCGACGAGACCGGCTCCGGCAAATCCTACCAACAGCCGGACACCATCTTCACCAAGATCGCGAGGCTCACCTCATGGATCTTCGTGCCACTGCTGATGCCGGTCTACGCCATCATCATACTCTTCACCCTCTCCACGCTCAACAGCGTGCTCCCGTTCAACAAATGGGCGGTGGGAGGCGTGGTGGTGGGCCTTAACGTCCTCATCCCCATCCTCTCCGTGGGCATCCTCCGCTATTTCGGCGTGGTCAGCGACATAGGCCTCAACCGCCGCCACGAACGGCTGATACCCTACATCATCACAATCCTCGGCATCGCCGCCACAGCCCTGTACCTCGCCATGCGCGGGGCACCCCACTGGGCGTGGATGCTCTACGTCGCCGCCGCCGTCACCGGCGCGGTGAACCTCGTGGTCAACTTCTGGTGGAAAATCAGCGCCCACGCCGCCGGTGCCGCCGGTGCCCTCGCCATATTCGTGGTCCTCGAAAAGATAGGACACGCCACCGAGCCGATGGTCCCCTGGATCATCGTCGGCGCATTAATCACCGGATTCCTCGGTTGCTGCCGCGTTTACCTCTTCCGACACACACCACTGCAAGTGATGGCGGGATACCTCGTGGGCTTCCTCTCCGTGATAATTTTCTCGTTTATCTAAATCCTTACAAGCATACACAATGACACCCTTAGTAAGCATTATCATGGGCAGCACCTCCGACCTCCCGGTGATGGAGAAAGCCGCCCAATACTTCGATGAAATGGAGATACCATTCGAGATGGTGGCACTCTCCGCGCACCGCACCCCCCATGAGGTGGAGGAGTTCGCCTCCCACGCCAAGGGACGCGGCGTGAAAGTGATCATCGCCGCGGCGGGAATGGCGGCGCACCTCGGCGGCGTGGTGGCGTCGCTAACCACCCTCCCCGTGATCGGTGTGCCCATCCGCAGCTCCTTCGACGGTCTCGACGCGCTACTCGCCATAGTCCAAATGCCCCCGGGAATCCCCGTGGCGACAGTGGCTATCAACGGCGCACTCAACGCCGCGATCCTCGCAACCCAAATGCTCGCACTCGGCGACAAAGAAATCGAAGCCAAGGTGGAGAAATATAAAGCCAACCTCACCGGCAAAATCGTGAAAGCCAACGAGGAACTGAAAAAGATAGAATATAAGTTCAAAACAAACTAATCCGAATATATGAGCCGATACAATTACGCGCGTCGCCGCAGCAGCCTCGTCACCGTGGGCAGCGTAGCCCTCGGCGACGGCAACCCCATACGTCTGCAATCAATGACCAACACCTCCACCAACGACATCGAGGGGAGCGTGGCGCAAACACGGCGGATAGTGAGCCGCGGCGGCGAGATCGTGCGCCTCACCACCCAGGGGGTGCGCGAGGCGGAGAGCCTCGGAGCCATACGCGCGCAATTGGAAAAGGAGGGGGTGAACGTCCCCCTCGTGGCTGACGTGCATTTCAACCCCAACGCGGCGATGAAAGCCGCCGTCACGGCTCATAAAGTCAGAATCAACCCCGGCAACTTCACCGACGCGGCGCGCACCTTCCGAATCCTCTCATTCACCGACGAGGAATACGCCGAGGAACTGCGCAAAATCCACCGCGCCATGAAGCCCCTGCTCGACCTCTGCAAAGAGCACCACACCGCCCTACGCCTCGGCGTGAACCACGGCTCCCTCAGCGACAGAATCATGAGCCGCTACGGCGACACCCCCGAGGGGATGACCGAATCGGTGATGGAGTACCTCAGAGTGTGCCGTGAGGAGGCGTTCGACCAAATCGTAATCTCCATAAAAGCGTCGAACCCCGTGGTGATGACGCGGACGGTGAGAATGCTCGCCGACGCGATGGAACGCGAGGATATGCACTTCCCCCTCCA
>CAYQMV010000084.1:0-6657 GCA_964418705.1 uncultured Sangeribacter sp. | reverse complement strand
GTGGCGGTCACCAGTGAAATGAACTCGCAGAGAGTGCGCGCGTCGGTGAGGAAATGGCGGCGTAGGACTTCGGGGGAGAGCTGTTCTTTATGGCGCATACGCACCCTCGCACTGTTGACGCGGCGTTTGAGGAGTCGGTCCGCGTCATGTTCCTTGAGGAGGTAATCCATTTTCGCGAACGCTCCTACGAGGAGTATTCGGTTCCCTTTGGTGGCTTCATCAAGAAAGCGTAGGAACGCGCTGTTGAGAGCGTCGTAGCAACTTTTGTAGTCGGGAGTCCCTCCGGCTATCTCCGCTATCTCTTTATAGTATTCCACTCCGTGATGTTACGTTCTTGGGTGTCGAAGTTTACTCCCACTTTGATTAGTTCGCGTTTGTCGGCGAGGAACGGGTCTGCATACCCTTTCTCTTGGATTTGACGAAGTGCGGCGTCGGCGGAGCCGTTGATTTTAATCTCAACGATGTAGATGTATTTGGGCGAGAGGATTGTGATGTCGGCGGCACCCTTTGAGCTGCGCACCTCGGCGTTGACCTCGTTGTGAAGCATACGGAAGAAGAAAAAGAAGATGCGGTGGTAGTACGCTTCGGTCTTTTCGGCGTCGGCGAGGATATCTTTGTCGCCGCGCATATATGGCAGAGACGCGAGCATGGATTTTAGCAGCATCATCGCTTTCTCCAAGTCACCCTTTTTCAGAGCCACCGACGCGAGCGACACGGTGCTTTTGACATTGGTGTCGTTACCGGAGTATATTGGGAGGAGGTTTTGCAGTAATCCCACTCGCACTTCGCTGTTGGGGATTGCGAGGGTGAACACCATCGCCTCCGGGTCATAGTCTTTGATGGTGAGATATCCGGCTTGATACAACAATGGCAATGGTCCCGTCTGTAGTTCCAGTGCTGTTTCAAAATCGCTGGCATCCACGGATTTTCCCGAATCCAGCATATCGATGTCGAATTTTCCCTCTTGCCGGTATTTTTTGAGCATTTCAATGAGGAAGCGTGGCGTTCCGCTGCGGAACCAGTAGCTGTCGAGTGTAGTGTCTTCGAGGGCGTTGAGGATGCTGAATGGATTGAAAATACCCTCTGAGTCCTCGCTGAAATGGTATCCGTCGTAGCAGTCGGTGAGTTTCTCCACTACCTCCTCTTTCGAGCATTTGAGACTCTCCGCGAATTTGTTGATGCCGTATTGGAAGTTGCCCAACAACTCTTTCTTCGTTATTCCGCACAGGGCGTTGTACTCTTTGCGTCGTGAGATGATTTTTAGATTGTTGAGTTCGCTGAAGATGCTCAGTTGCGAGAACATGGAGATTCCCGTGAGGAATACGAAGCGCAGATATTTGTCGCAAGTTTTCAGCGGAGAGTAGAACTCGCTAAGAATCATGCGGATATCCACACGTTTCCCATCATCGTGCAGCACATCAAGGATGGGTGCGTCGTATTCGTCAATTAGTAGTACCGCTTTTTGATTTGTGGCTTCATAGGTTTTGCGGATTAACGTATTGAGCCTGTCCCCTAATGCGGATGCTGTTTTATTAACGTTGTATCTCTCCTCGTATTCACTTAGCTGCAAGGCGATGCTCTCGATCATCTCGTTTTTAGGTTTCCCCTTGACGGTGCTGAGGTCGAAATGCAGCACGGGATACTTGATCCACTCCTTTTCAAGTTCTTCCATCGCCAATCCGGAGAACAGGTCACTGCGCCCCTCGAAATAGTAGTGGAGCGTGCTTGTCAGCAGCGATTTGCCGAATCGTCGCGGACGGCTGAGGAAAACATATTTACAACTATGTGTAAGACGGTGGATAAGAGCCGTCTTGTCCACATATAGCGCGTTGAGAGAACGAATCTCCTCAAAATCTTGGATACCTATCGGGTAGCGAGGTTCTTCCATCATAGCGGTTGACTTTTTAGTGAGAGCAAAGATAATGAATTATTTTCACAATCGCCATGGTTTTCGCATCTTGTTCTTTATCCATATCGTTTTATTCGCGGTGGATGTTCTTTTTCAATTCTCAATCGTTAAATATGGTGATTCCCACGCTTATTACAAATAAAATGGATACCTTTGCAGCATGAAGATTTTCGCCGCTCCTATCCAGGGATACACCACCGCGCCGTGGCGCCATTTCCACGCCGAATTATTCGGGGGCGTGGACACCTACTTTTCTCCGTTCCTACGTGTGGAGAAGAACGCCGTGCGCCGCCACGACATCAAAGCAATAACCTCCGACTTCAATGGGAACCACCATCTTATTCCGCAGATAATCTTCCGCGACATGGAGGAGTTCAACATCCTCGTTGACGCTGTGGCGGAGTGTGGCTACAATGAAGTGAACCTCAATATGGGTTGTCCTTTTCCACCGCAGGTGAAACATGGCAGGGGTGCGGCTGTGGTGGCAGACGTCGTGCTCCTTGAGCGGCTCCGCGATGAGATGCTACGGCGCACGGGAATTAGCTTTTCGGTGAAGATGCGCTTGGGCGTTGACGACCCCCGTCAGTGGCTCGCGGCTGTCGACATTCTCAATGCTATGCCGTTGGCGCACGTCACTCTGCATCCGAGGGTGGCGCGGCAGCAGTATGGCGGCGACATTTATCTTGACGAGTTCGCTCAGTTTCTCGCGCTCTCGAAGCACTCTGTGGTGTTCAATGGCGACATCGCCGCCACCGGGGATATAGATGCGCTCATCGCCCGTTTCCCCACACTTCATGGCGTGATGATAGGCAGGGGATTGCTTGCGCGTCCCTCGTTGGCGCATGAATACCTGTCAGGCGAGCGGTGGAGCGACCAGCATCTTTTGGAGAGGATTATGAGTCTGCACCGCTCTGTCTACGACCATTACCGGGAGGTGGCGTGCGGCGATGCGCAATGCCTTTCGCTCGTCAAGCCCTTTTGGGACTACATGGAACCCCTTATCGGGCATAAGCCCGCCAAATTGATTAAGAAGGCGACCACCATACAAAAATATAACGACGCTGTCTCCTCCATTTCTTTTTAGTTCGGTTTTTAGTTGGATTTCTTTCATCATACGCAGTTGGATTCTGTTAGTTGGACAAGCAGTTTTTACGACATATCTGTTCTGAAAAAAGAAAAGTTTGAAAAGAAATTCCTTTTAGATAAATGTGACTTTTTGAATGACTCTGTGTATGTTAAGGATGTTCTAACCCTATCTCCCGATAAACCCAAGAAACGGAGTGTCGCATTAGTCCTATCTTATAAAGGAAGTGATATTGTGTTCTATCTTCCTTGCAGATTTAGATATGATACGAATCCATACAACTTATTCCATATTAAAAAAATTAGAAGCTACAGCTATAAAAACATCACCATAGATGTTGAAGATATCGATATCTTCTGTTACTTCTACGATGAAGTGATTCAGCTACGAAATACGCTAATGGGTCAAACATTATATGCTAAGAATACCGACTCAAAAGGGTTCAGAAAATTTGAGCCATATACTTGTTCGTCAGTAGAATTATCAAATGATAAGAATCAAGGATTCTTGTCTGATACTTATCTATATTTCTTGATGGCGACTATTAATGATAAAGATGGTAATGTAATTAAGATCCCGGTTAAGCCAAGTACAGAGTACCATCATTTCTTGCGTGAGCCGGGAACATCTATATACGTGGTTGAAGACCATAGCAGAATTGGAACAAATGGATGCTGTTACGAAGATGGAACGCCATTTTTCTATTATGAAAAAGAGATTTTCGCCGAGGGGGAAAGAGCCGCGGATAAGTCCTTAATTGACTCTGTCAATGCCAAATTTAAGGGTCAAGAGGTTTGCGCGAATATTAATGACGCTCTAAGGTGTTCAAGATTTCAAGTGCTGTATTTTGACCCAAAGGATTCACGCGATTCATACAACTCCGATTGGAGCAACTTCAATGCGTCAGATATCAGGCCATTGATAAAAAACGATAATGAAACCATCAAAATGGGTTATTATCTAATTCTTGAAAAGGAGGGGAAACCCTATTGTGGTATATTGGTTGACGAGGACTTGAATCGTTTTGTTGAAATAGCATCAGAAAGAGAGAATCGGTTGAATGCCGAAAGGATAGAAATGGAGCGGAAACAAAGAGAATACGACCAAGAACTTGAGAGGGAAGAACGGGAGTATCGTAATTCATTAATACGAAAGTTTGGCAAAGCAAATGCGTCTTTAATCCTTAATGAAGAAATCCGATTAGGTTTTACAAAAGCTATGGTGGAGGAGGCGTGGGGAAGTCCTAACGATATTACCACGGTGACAAATTACGGAGGTTCTGTGGAATGTTGGATTTATGGCTTAGGCTCGTATGTATATTTCAGCAAAGGGAAAGTAGTTCAAATAATAAACTAATGAGCTGATAGGCTAACTGGAGATGTTGGCAATTAGTGTCCGGGAGTTGGAACTCAGCTACCTGTACGATTCGTAAAAGACCATTTTCTTTATATATTTGATTTTGCGAAATGAAAAATTATTGCGATATTTGCGTATTGAATCCGTATTGAATCATAAACACCAAAGAAAGTGGAGATGGAAGCGTTGAAAAATCTGCCGATAGGCATACAGAGTTTCGAGAGTCTGCGTGAGGGCGGTTTCCTTTACGTGGATAAGACTGCGTTGATATATCAGTTGGTCACGACAGGAAAGTATTATTTCCTGTCGCGTCCGCGACGATTCGGGAAAAGCATGCTCCTCTCCACCCTCCACGCCTACTTCGAGGGCAAAAAAGAGCTGTTCGAGGGTTTGGCTATCTCCGACCTTGAAAAGGATTGGATAAAGTATCCGGTGCTGCATCTTGACTTGAACAGTGGAGACTATACAGATGTCAAAGTACTAAATTCCAATCTCAACGTGACCCTTTCTTCCTGGGAGGATAGCTATGGCAGCAATCCTGTTGAAGACACATTTTCAACAAGATTCGAGGGTGTGATTCGCCGTGCCTACAAACAATCAGGGCAGAAAGTCGTGATTCTTGTAGACGAATACGAAAAGCCCCTACTTCAAGCCATTAACAACGAAGAACTTCAGACGAGATACCGTGAAATCCTAAAGGGCTTTTATGGAGCGCTAAAGAGTATGGACAATTACATTCGGTTCGCATTTCTCACCGGAGTGACAAAAATTAATAAAATCAGCGTCTTCAGCGGACTGAACAACTTACGCGACATTTCGCTGGCAAAAGAATACGGCACCCTCTGCGGCATCACCGACGAAGAGATAGACTCCGTGTTCACCCCATACGTGGAGAGATTCGCGCAGCAAACCGACATGAGCGTGGACGCGGTGCGTCGAGAGATTCGCGCCTACTACGACGGCTACCACTTCCACCACTCCGCCCCGGCGGTCTACAACCCTTTTAGCCTCCTTAACGCTTTCACCGACAACGAGTTCAAAAACTACTGGTTCGAGACCGGGACACCGACATACCTTATCCGCCTGTTGCAGACCGACAATTGCAAGATAGAGGAGATAGCGTCGGCGGAGGTTTCCGACAGAATGATCGGCAGCGTGAACGAAAAGAACACCACCGCCGTCACAATACTCTACCAAAGCGGTTACCTGACAATCAAGGGTTTTGACCAACGATTCGGAATCTACAGCCTCGGCTTCCCCAACAAGGAGGTGGAGGAGAGCTTCCTCGACTCCCTCATGCCATACTACGTCTCCTTGAAAAACTCCGACGGCGGCACAGCCATTAGACGATTCGTGCGGGATGTGGAGGGCGGAAACGTGGAGGGGTTCATGCGCTATCTCTCCGGCTTCTTCGCCGACACTCCCTACGAGCTTGTCAAAGACC
The DNA here is from genome assembly GCA_964418705.1 of uncultured Sangeribacter sp. Taxonomy (GTDB): domain Bacteria; phylum Bacteroidota; class Bacteroidia; order Bacteroidales; family Muribaculaceae; genus Lepagella. The sequence continues at coordinate 864 of CAYQMV010000084.1, read as the reverse complement.
TTGAGAACCATTACCAGAACGTGCTGTTCATCATCACCAAGCTCATGGGATTCTACGTCAAAGCCGAGTACCACACCTCCGCCGGGCGCATTGACATGGTGCTACAGACGGATGATTACACCTACGTGATGGAGTTCAAGCTTGACGGCACCGCCGAGGATGCACTCGCGCAGATTAACGACAAAAGCTACACCCTCCCATTTGAGAACGGCGACCGTAAGCTCGTAAAGGTTGGCGTGAACTTCTCCAAGGAGACTCGCAACATCGAGAAATGGATTGTGGAGTGAATTCTTTCTTTTGAGTTTGTATCTCAGAAGAGTCATGTTTTTTCGGTTCAAGACATTTGGCGCATGGATAAAATTAAATTTGCGGCGTGAAGCAGATTATTAGAAAAATTAATGTTACCTTTGCGTAATTGTAGAGGTCTTTCCTCGCAAAACAGACCAATTATTTGAACGTCAATAACGGTTTCTAACCGTCTATAAATATAAGGAACTCCTTTGTAGTCTATAAGGGCTTTGGTCGGCCTTGCGAGCTACGAAGGAGTTTTCCTTTTTGAAACTATGCGGAAGAAGTATAATGTAGTTGATCTCTTTTGTGGCTGCGGGGGATTGTCTCGTGGCTTTATTGATGCTGGATTCAATGTCATTTTGGGCATTGATTTTGATGATGCTGCACTGAAATCTTTTGCATATAATCATGACAATGCTACTGCAATGAAACTTGATTTATTCGACTTGGATAACGTTGAAAAAATCATGGAATTTGTGGAAAAGGAGGGTAATCCTGTTGATGTGCTTATTGGAGGACCTCCTTGTCAAGGTTTTTCATTAGCAGGACCGCGAAAAATTGATGATAGCCGAA
>CAYQMV010000083.1:0-6693 GCA_964418705.1 uncultured Sangeribacter sp. | reverse complement strand
CCGGCGAGGCCGTGGAAGTAGACACCCATTGTCGCGGCGAGTTCCGGGCGGTATCCTTGTGCGAGGAACGCGGCGATAGCCCCGGTGAGCACGTCGCCGGAGCCGGCGGTAGCCATCCCCGGATTACCCGTGGAGTTGATGTAGACCTTTCCGGTGGGGCGCACCACGGTGGTGTAGTGTCCCTTAAGCACTATGATGATGTTGTAGTATTTCGCCATCTCCATGGCTTTGCGCAGGCGGTTTTCGCATGAGCGTTGTTCGCCGAAGAGGCGGTCGAATTCCCCGATGTGGGGGGTGATGATTGTGTTTTGTGGGAGCACTTGGAGCAGCGCCGGGCGTGCGGCGATGCAGTTGAGCGCGTCGGCGTCGAGCAGGAGCGGGGCTTTGGATGTTTTCAGCAGCGATTCGAGCGCGTCGATGGTGAGGGGGTTTGTTCCTATGCCGGGACCCACCGCCACCGCCTGGTGCCGGTGGTGCGGACGCATATCGGAGATGAATGAGGGCTGGGAGTCCGGCTCGAACATCGCGCAGGGGACGGCGGTCTGGAGGGCTATCATGCCGTAGCCTCCGGTGTGTACCGTCACCAGTCCGGCTCCACCGCGCAGGGCGGCGCGTGCCGCGAGGATCGCGGCGCCGTACATCCCCGTGCTTCCGGCGAAGAGTAGCACCGACCCGTAGTCGCGCTTCGAGGAGAAGGGGTTGCGGCGGCGCAGCGTCGTGCTGACGTTCTTCTCCTCCACGAGGATGAAGTCGCTGGGGGTGTTGAGGATGGTCTCGTGGTCGAGGTTGATGTCGAGCACTTTCACTTCCCCCACCACCTCCGCGTTCTCGGCGAAGAAGAAGGAGAGGCGCGGTTGCTGGAACGCGAGGGTGAGGTTCGCGTGCACCATGTCGCGGGTGATGGTGTTGTCGTTCCATTCGCCGAAGAGTCCGGAGGGCACGTCTATGGAGATCACGTAGGCACCGCTCTCGTTGATGTAGCGCGCCACCGCGACGAAACCCCCTTGCAGGGGTGTGCGCAGTCCGCTGCCGAAGAGTCCGTCGAGCACCACGTCGGAGGGCCCGAGCACCGGGGGCACGAACTCACGCTCCACCATGGTGAGCGCCACGTTGTCGAGGGCGCGCAGACGCTTCAGTTCCTCGTCGCAGTCGTGGGAGAGGGCTTTGGATTGCGACACATTGAAGAGGTAGATCTCCACGGCGGAGAACCCCTGCTCTGTGAGCATGCGCGCCACGGCGAGGGCGTCGCCGCCGTTGTTGCCGGGGCCGGCGATCACCACGATGCGTTGGTTGGTGTAGAAGCGGGAGACTATCTCGTTGGTCACGGCGGACGCCGCCCGTTCCATCAGGTCGAGTGAATTTATCTTTTGCGCGGCGCAGGTCGCCTTATCCAATTCATTTATGCTTTGCGACTTAAAAATCTTCATAAAAGGAACAACTTCGTTTGAGTTGCAAAAATACAAAAAAATCCTCTAATATTCTATTTTCCTTTTCTCCACGCGGTAGTCTTTCACCACCGGACCTACGGGGTGGTCGCGGTCGGTGAGGGGATCCCACTCGTAGGAGGTGGTTTCGACGATGGAGGTGCGCTCCGTCCAATTCTTCAGCACATCGTAGGAGCCGTAGGTGTAGCGCGTCACCGTTTTCTCGGAGCCGCCGTCGTCTTGGAACTCCTCGGTGATGGTGTCGCGGTATCCCTCCTCATTGTAGGCGTATTTGCGGTCGGTGTTCCATTCCCATCCGGTGTTGTGGAACGCGGTCAGCACGCCATCCTTCCACGTGTAGGTGTCGGTGGAGCCTTGCGACTCGTCGCGGCGGCACACGCTCTCTATGGAGGTGATGTATCCGTCGTTGTCGCGTTTCACCGAGAGGGCGAGGTGGTAGATGCCGTCGAGGTAGGAGTTTGTCTGGGCGGCGCTGAGGAGCGACCCGTCGGGGTTGTATTCAAACTTGATGGTGACGTTGATGCCATTCTTGTCGCCGGAGACGTGGCGCGTCATGCGTCCTTTGGCGTCGAAGAAGATAGTGTCGGTGGAGAGGAGTTCATGCGTGGTGTACTCCCCCTTGGAGAAGGAGGCGTTGTAGGTGTCGGTGACCATCTTCCTCACTTTCGAGTGCAGGTCGTAGAGCGTCAGGTCGGGTGAGGTGAAGTTGCGAACCTCGTCGCTGATGGAGTCGGACTCCGACAGTGGGACAGTGATGGTGGATTCAGTGTTCTCGTCGGCATTTTTATTGCCGCCGCAGGCGGTGAGCAGCGCCACTGCCATGATCATAGTGAGTTTTTTCATTGCTACAATGATTTACTATGTTTTTATTTATCGTGAATATTTAGTTGACAAGTCTTCTTTGCCGAGCCATGACGGCACGGCGGTTTCGCGCCATGACGGCACGGCGATTTCAAGGTGCAAACTTAATCAAATAAACTTTAAGATGCAACTAAATGAATCAAATTATTAGACTATGGGTAAAATTTTTAGCAAATATGTGTGAATTTTGAGAAGAATGTATTAACTTTGCCGATGAGGAACCGCCGGTGTGGAGTGGTTTCGCAGAATACAGTGGTAGACCGGAGCAATGAAATATAGTGTCTTATTAATAAGGAGTTATATTGCAAGCTTCATAAAATTGACAATCTCATGGTCAACATAGGAGAAAAGATAAAAGAGATTTTTGACGAGCGCGGATGCACGGTGGTGTGGTTCGCGCGGCAGATACCATGCAGCAGGAAGAACGTCTATGATATATTCCGGCGCAAGTCGGTGGACACTCAGGTGCTTTACCGCATCTGCAAGATCCTCGACTACGACTTTTTCGAGGAATACAGCCGGGCGCTGGAGGAAAGGGATGTCTAACCAATAAGCTTAAGGTCGTAGTATAGAACTCTGCTTCTTAGCTTTTCATCGGAGGGAATGTTGAAAGCCTCTCTCTCCGCTTCTTCCGTTTTATATAGGGGTTTGAATCCGTTTTTCATGTAGTAGTGGAGGGTAGGCTCGGAGTTGTAAGTGTCTACAAGGATATATCTGCAGGCGGCTTTGTTGTTTTCATCCACAAACCAATATTTGAGTATGTTCATCAGTTGGGTGCCGATATGGAGCCCTTTGCCTTGGAATTTAGAGTTGACCCCAAGTCTTCCGATGAGTACGGAGGGATAGCTTCTGTGTTGTTTCTTGTAGGGAATTTTGCGTTGCAGCGCGTTTCTTGAAGGCTTATCCAATAGCTTGGTTTTGATTCCATCGAATGAAAGGGTTGTTATCGCCACTATCTCGTGTGGATTTTCGCGGTTGATCCAGCAATAAGCTTTGCTCAGCAATTCAGCTTCATATAGGAACACGTCATTTGAGAAGAACTCATCCAAATCGTCATCGCCACATCTGAAGGGGTCGCAATACTCGGCGATTTCCCTTGTGTATGGCATCATTACCGTTTTTTCAACGAATACAAAATCACACATTTAGAATCCTACGATTATTATTTGAAAATCTTTTTGAGGAGAAAGCTCTTTTGAGGAGAGGGCTTTTTGAGGAGAGATTTATTTTTTAGGTGGGAAAACGAAGTTTTTGGCGCTCTCCAGCATTGTGTTGAGCATCTTCCGCTGCGCTTCCGAGAGTTTCGGAGTTGGCAGTTTCCCATTGCGTTCAGCCTCTTCCATGAAGACCCGGGCGTCTTCGCCCCAAAGTTCCGGGGATGTCTTTATCGTCATTGCCATTGTCAATAGATTTTTTATTTGGCAAAGGTAATAAAAAAATGATATTAGAGAAGCTTTGCGCTGCTCCCCTCTCTTTTAGGAGAGGGGGTGAGGCTTTTACTTTTTTCTTCCCATGTTACCAAATAGTTACATAAAAATTTGGAGCGTACCCCCCCCATATGTTTATCTTTGCCGCGCTATCCGAAAGGGGACGCGGCGCCGGCGATTGTTGGCTGAAAAACTCCTGTCAGAGATGATGGCGGCGTGTCGAGAGGCGGATAGTTTAGTTATAAGACCGCAAGGAAAGACCTATTGTTTCGCTAAGTAGTATTTTTTTTGATAAAATTTTTCTCCGTCGGGAGTTGTGTGTAAACCCGTGCAAATTAAGGGTTTATACGGCGGAAAACAGACGCGTGACGCGACATTTTAGAAAAAAGTTGAAAAAAATATTACAATTTGGTGAACCAAAAACGCCGGGCGTTGTTATAGCTAAGGAATTTGACAATAAAAACATAGTGTAATTTGATTTTTTTAGCGGCATGCTGCTAATTTTACCAAACTACGAGTGAAAAGATTAAACAACCAAACTATGATATGGTGATTCTCTATCAGGAATCAAATATCAGTTAAAAACTCAACAGAAGCATTGATATGAAGATCAAGGCCCTACCCCTTGTGGCGCTGCTGTGTTTGCTCAACGCTCCCGGTGCCCACAGTCAAGATGTCGCGTTGAAGACAAACGTGCTTTACGACGCGGCGTTGAGCCCCAACCTCGGCATCGAGTTTGGGATGGCTCCGAAATGGAGTTTCGACCTCTCGGGCAATGTCAACGCCTGGACGCTCTCCCACGGGCACCGGTGGAAGCATTGGCTCGCCCAACCGGAGGCCCGCTATTGGTTCTGCGAACGCTTCGCGGGACACTTCCTCGCCATGCATCTCCTTGGCGGACAATACAACATCGGCGGATACAATTTCACAATGTTGGGTACCAAGCTTGAGAGCGCCTACCGCTACCAGGGATGGTTCGCCGGCGCCGGCATCGGCTACGGCTACTCCTGGGCCCTGAGCAAGCATTGGAACATCGAAGCCGAGATTGCCGTGGGTTACGCGTATACGCGCTACGACAAATATGAGTGTGCCAATTGCGGCAAGAAGGTCGACGACGACCATCCCCACAACTATGTGGGCCCCACCAAAGCCGCGTTGAATTTAGTTTACGTTTTCTGAAACTTTATCCCCGTATGAATACCTCATTATTACTCATGGCGATGCTGGTTTCAGCACAACCCGGCGCCGGAGCGTCCGAGCGCGCCGCCGACGCGGTGGTGAGCAACGTCGCCACCTCCTTCGCGGTGGACTATGTGGACATTTCCATGGATGTGGACCTCTCCAAGACCAAGGTGGGGAGCAACAGCGCCCTTCTCATGACCCCGGTGATCACCAACGGCACCGACTCGCTCGCCCTCCCGGCGATAGGAGTCTACGGACGCCGCCGCGACATCTATTATCAAAGGAATGAGAACGAGCGTCCCGCCACCGACGCGCGCTACACCTACAGCGCCTCCTCGCGTCCGGACCATCTCACCTACGCCACCACCGTGGAATACCAACCATGGATGAACGGCGCCACCGTAAACCTCGACACCCGTGAGCTGGGATGCTGCGGCAGGGAGAAAGCCTCCGCCACCCTCAGCGACCTATATACCATTGCGGGACCCGCGGAGCAGCGCTCCTTCCTCCCCTCTTTCTGCTATCTCCGTCCGGAGGTCGAGCAGGTCAAGAGCCGGAGCATCAGCGGAAGCGCCTTCGTGACGTTCCCTGTCAACAAAACCTTTATCTCCACCACCTACCACAACAACGCCGTGGAGCTGTCGAAGATCACCGAGAGCATCGACCTCGTGCGCTCCGACAAGGATGTGGAGATCACCTCTGTCAAAATCGTGGGATTCGCCTCTCCCGAGGGCAGCTACGCCAACAACGACCGTTTGGCGCGTGAGCGCACCGCCGCCCTCAAGGCTTACGTCAACAAACTCTATCAGTTCAAGTCCGGACTCGTCGCCACCGACTATGTGGCGGAGAACTGGCAGGGACTGCGCGAGTGCGTGGAGAGCTCGAACCTGACCAACCGCACGGCTATTCTTGAGATCATCGACTCCTCCATGGAGCCGGACGCCAAAGAGGCGAAGATCAAGAAGAGCTATCCTTCCGACTACCAATTCATCGCACAGACGTATCTGCCGATCCTGCGCCGCAGCGACTACACGATCAACTACACTGTGCGCCGGTTTACTGATGTGGCTGAAATCCGCCGCCTCGTGAAAACGGAGCCTCAGAAACTAAGCCTTAACGAGCTCTACCTCGCCGCGGAGTCGTACGACGCCGGGAGCGATGACTACAACTACGTGTTTGAGCTGGCAGCGCGTCTCTATCCCGCCGACGCCACCGCCAACCTCAATGCCGCGAACATAGCCATGGGTAAGGGGGATTACACCGCCGCCCGTCAGTATCTTGAGAAAGCCGGAGACACGCCGCAGGCAGACTACGCCCGGGGAGTGTACGCCGCCCTCAACGGAGACTACGCCACCGCGGAGCCGCTGTTTAAGCGCGCCGCCGCCGCCGGAATTTCAGAAGCCAACGACGCGCTCGAGCAACTCGACGCTCTGAAATAAAAGGAGCTTTCCGCCGGGCTCTCCTATCGGCGGAGGGATTTTGACGTAGAAGTATAGTGTAAAAAAAGCGACAGTAAAAATAACATAGTGTAATAACACACAACTGATTGCATTCTTTTTTAGCTAAGGAGTTTTGCAAGCCCGGGGGGCTTGCAAAGCCTAAGCTACGCACAAAAAAAACAAAAAACAAAACAAATAAATTAATTAACAACCTTTTTAAAAACATTAATTATCGATGAAAAAACTATCTCTATTTATGTTTGCCGCAGCGGCAGCATTTATGAGCAGCTCATGCTCCAGTGATGAGCCGGTTCCTAATCCAGGTGCCACAACAGAGAC
>CAYQMV010000082.1:2989-6876 GCA_964418705.1 uncultured Sangeribacter sp. | reverse complement strand
CTATATTTGCATTGTAAAATGTGATTTATGCTTAAACGGAAGATTGACAACATACTGATTCAGTGGAAGAAAGACCCCGAAAGAAAGCCACTGATAGTGAAAGGGGCACGCCAGGTGGGCAAAACAGAGTCCATCAGACACTTCGCCCACGGCAACTACCGCCACGTGGTGGAGATAAATTTCGCCCTCCAAAAACAATTCCGCACCATCTTCGACAACGGGTTCGATGTCGACTCCATACTCAAAAACATAAGCTTCATCGCCCCCGGAATGGAAATCGAGCCACACCACACCCTCATATTCTTCGACGAACTTCAGGACTGCCCCGACTGCGCCACCTCACTCAAAGCATTCAAAATGGACGGCAGATACGACGTGATATGCTCCGGATCACTCATGGGCGTCTACTACAACAAAATCGAATCCAACAGCGTGGGCTACAAAGAGGACTTCGAAATGCACTCCATGGACTTCGAGGAATTCCTCTGGGCGAAAGGATACAGCGACGACCAAATCAACGACCTGCTCACCCACGCCGTCACCCACCAACCCCTCCCCCAACCGCTGATGACAACCATGACAGAAATCTTCAGAGAATACATGGTGGTGGGCGGAATGCCCGAAGTGGTGGCGCGCTACATCGCCAACAAAAACTTCTCCGGCATACTCCCCCTGCAGCGGCAACTCCACTTCGACTACGAAGAGGACATCACCAAATACGCCGACGGCTTCGACAAAGCCAAAATCCTCAACGTCTATAGACATATCTCCACATTCCTCGCCAAAGAGAACAAAAAATTCCAAGTCACCAAAATCGCCCACGGGGCAAGAAACCGCGAATACGTGGGTGCCGTGGAATGGCTCTCCAACGCCGGAATAATCAACGTCTGCTACTGCCTCGACTTCCCCGAACTTCCACTGAAAGGGAACTACAATCCAAAGCAGTATAAACTATACTTCAAAGACACCGGGATGCTCATCGCCGCCCTCGACGATGAAGCCCAAGAGGACCTGCGCGTGAACCGCAACTTAGGAACATACAAAGGCGCGCTCTACGAAAACATCGTCGCCGACATACTCGTCAAGCAGGGCTACGACCTCTATTACTACAGAAACGACCGCTCCTCCGTGGAAATGGATTTCTTCGTGAGAAACGCCGACTCCCTCATCCCCGTGGAAGTGAAAGCCGGAAACACCGAGACCCTCTCGCTCAACAGAATCATCGACAACTACCCCGACGTGAAATTCGGCATAAAACTCTGCGCCCAAAACATAGGATTCAACGGCAGATTCCACACACTGCCGTATTTCCTCACTTTCCTCCTCAAAAGGTTTATAAAAACACTGTGAGCACTCCCCCACGTGGGCAAAAAGTATTAACTTTGCAAACGGAACCGCGTAAGAGATGACACCGCGGCAGACAACGCCGCGGTGAACAACGCCGCGGCAAAGAAATTCATAGAAGAAAATGGAAGAGAACCAACGCACATCAAGAAGATACCCGAAACACCAACCTGTGACGACCGACGCCACCGGCAAACTCCCCCCACGCGACACCGAACTCGAACAAGTGGTGCTCGGAGCGCTCATGCTCGAGAAAGACGCGTACATGGTGGTCAGCGATATGCTCGTTCCCGAAAGCTTCTATGAGCCCGCGCACCAAAAGATCTACGCCGCCATCACCGCCCTCAGCCAGGCGCAGAAGCCTATCGATATGCTCACCGTCACGGATATGCTCCGCCATGAAAAGGAGCTGGAGTCCGTGGGTGGACCCGTCTATATCGCACAGCTGACCTCCCGCGTCATGTCGGCGGCGAACGTGGAGTACCACGCCCGCATCATCGCGCAGAAATACCTCGCCCGCAGGCTCATCACCTTCGCCACCGCGATCGAGGGGAAAGCCTTCGACGAGGGCAACGACATCGACGACCTCCTCCAGGAAGCCGAGGGGGCTCTCTTCGAAATCTCACAGACACAGCTCAAACGCGAAGTCACACAGATAGACCCCGTCCTCACCCAAGCCATGTCGCAAATCGAAGCCGCCGCCAACCGCGAAACCGGCATCAGCGGACTCCCCACGGGCTTCGACGAACTCGACAAACTGACCTCCGGATGGCAAAACTCCGACCTCATCATCGTCGCCGCGCGCCCCGCGATGGGTAAAACGGCGTTCGTGCTCTCCATGGCGAAATATATGGCGGTGGACTTCTCCATCCCCGTCGCGATGTTCTCCCTGGAGATGAGCAACGTCCAATTGGTGAACCGTCTTATAAGCAACGCCTGCGAACTCCCCGGCGACAAAATCAAAAGCGGACGCCTCACCAACGCCGAATGGGACCAGCTCAACACCAACATACGTAAACTCTACGGAGCCAAACTATACCTCGACGAAACCCCGGGACTGAGCATCACCGAGCTGCGCACCAAAGCGCGCCGCCTTGTGCGCGAACATGGAGTGAAAATGATCCTCATCGACTACCTCCAGCTCATGAACGCCACCGGAGCCAAATTCGGAAACCGCGAGCAGGAGGTCAGCACAATCTCCCGTTCACTCAAGGCCCTCGCCAAGGAACTCAACATCCCCGTCATGGCCCTCTCCCAGTTGAGCCGTCAGAACGAGTCGCGCGAGGATAAACGCCCCATGCTCTCCGACCTCCGCGAGTCCGGAGCCATAGAGCAGGACGCAGACATAGTATGCTTCATCCACCGCCCCGAATACTACACCAAGTCCGCCGAAGACGCGATGGGCAACAACATCCAGGGCCTCGCCGAGTTCCACGTCGCCAAACACCGTAGCGGCTCCACCGACATCGTGAAGCTCCGCTTCGTCAGCCAATACGCCAAATTCGAGAACTGGGACGACGCGAAACGACAGGTGCGCAACTTCAGCAAAAACAACGACAACGGCAAGCGCGTGCCCTCGAAGATGAACGCCCCCAAAGGGGGACCCTCGGCTCCGACACCCACCCCCGACGCCCCCGCTCCGGCACCCTTCAACCCCGGAGGTCCTACCCCCGACATCCTCCCGAATCCGGGACAGGAGAACGACGCGCCGTTCTAACAGCGGCGTTACGTCAGCGGTGTCCTAACAGCGGCGTCCCGTCAGTGGTGTTCCGCCAGCGAAAGCCTTAATATTTTTCCTAAACGACATATTTTTAGCCTATTTGGTGCAATAAAGCAAAAGCTTTGTTAAATCTCGCCATACCCTATTGCAAACGCCGAGACTAAACATTATCTTTGCCCACGAGAGATGAAACTACGCATAGCCGAATGAAACAGCTGAATGAAATAGCGGGATAAAACGCTATGTATAAGTGAGCGGACTATGCGTGGCAAAGTTTAAAGAAAAAGCGTCAACCCTAAAGAAAAACACACACTGCTTATGGCGACGCTATGAAATTTTTATGAAAAGCACAATTAGAAGATGGCGCGCCGCTGCCGCCGCCATATTATGTGTCACTGCCGCTTCACCCATCCTCACCGCCTGCTCCGCGAGCGACGACGAGGAGGATTTAGAGAAAAACAGCAGAATGATGACAAGCCCCTACGTGGGTGTTTGGGTTTCTTCCCGTTTCCTCGAGTCACGCACCTCCGACGAGGTCATCGGCATGGAACTACGCGACGACGGCTCCGGATGCGACGGCATTTGGAACGTAGCCACCGAAGAGTTCACCCCCGAAGACTACACTTGGTATTGGTACGTGGAGGATGACAGATTCAACATCGTGGACAACGGATACACTATCTCGCGTCCCGTGACGCTCTCCGAGTCCGGAAACGAATACACTATCTACGACGAAGAGAAACCGAAGTACACCGAGACCTACATCAAGATGAAATGATGTCCGCAAAAAAATCCGCGCGCCCCATTCCGGGACGCGCGGTTC
>CAYQMV010000082.1:0-2889 GCA_964418705.1 uncultured Sangeribacter sp. | reverse complement strand
AAGCTCCTCCACGGAGAGGTGCATACGGTAACGCCAATAGTGGCGCGAGATCGCCGGGATATTGATTTGCTCCTCCTTGGGGTCCTTGCGGCGTATGTCGCCATCCATGGAGAGCCAATCCTGAAGCGGGAGGATGCAGAGCATCGACGGCGATTTAAGATGCAGGTCCAGAATCTTGGCGCAGATCCAGGGCTCGGCGTAGAAGGGCGACGCGCCACCCTCGTGGAGCACATTGTTGAAATAGCGTTGCGCCACCGCCGGATCCGACTCCCACCATCCGCGGATGCCCGCCATGTCGTGGGTGGAGGTGGTGCATACGGAATAATATGGATAGGCGTAGGTGTTGCCGAACTCCTCCTTCGGATTCTTAGGCATGCGCTGTATCTCAAGGGCCTGTATCTGGAGGATGTTCATCACCGAAGGAACGCAGTCGGGAATCATGCCCAAGTCCTCACCGCACGCGAGCATCGTGGTCGCGTCGAGCAACGGGGGGAGTTTCCACATCGCCTTATGCCACCAGAAATCGTTGTGGCGGCGGTAGAAGAAATCATTGTATAGGCGGTCGAAGCACCAGCGTTCATAGTCGTTGAGACGGCGGTATTGGTAGGTGAACTGCGCCGAGATGCGCGGATGGTACTTTCCTTTCTGATAGGGGTCTTCGATGAAGAGCACATCGTCGATCAAGCCCATGAGGGCGTTTTTCATGCGCTCGTTCTTATCGTTCTTCTCCTCCTTGGCGAAATATGCCGCCACCTTGGCCTGCGTGTCGACATAGGGCTTCAGGCGGTATCTGCCGTCGACCATATAATCCAAGAAACGCTCCTTCGCCTCGGCGGTGTAGCCTCCGAAGAAATCGCCGAGCATCCACTCCATGATCAACGGATTGGTGTGCAAGTCCACGTCAATCCAAAAATCATAGTTGGAGCGCATCTCGTCGGGATGGAACGGCATCGCCGGATTGAAGATTCCGAGCAAGCCATGGACCGCGTCCATAGGAATCTGCCATATACGGAAGAATCCGAGGATATGGTCGATGCGGTAAGCGTCGAAATACTCCGACATCTTGCGGAAGCGCGATTTCCACCATGCGAAGCCGTCGCGGCTCATCTCCTCCCAGTTGTAGGTGGGGAATCCCCAGTTCTGTCCCAGCACGGAGAAGTCGTCCGGGGGCGCTCCGGCCTGGCAGTTCATATTGAACAGGCGCGGGTTGACCCACGCGTCGGCGCTTGTGCGGCTGATGCCGATGGGTATGTCGCCCTTGAGGATCACGCCATGGTCGTGGGCGTAGTTGCGCACCTCACGCAATTGTTTGTCGAGGAAATATTGGACGAAGTAGACATACTCCACCTCCGCCTTGTTGGCTTTGATGAGCTTCTCGACCTTCGCCTCGTCGTAGAGCGCGTAGTCGCCCCATTGGCTCATGTCGGGGGTGCCGTTCTTGTCGCGCAACACGCAGAACGCCGCGTATGGCTTCAGCCAATAAAGGTTGGCTTCAAGGAATGTCTTGTATGATTTTGTGCGCGCCACTCCCGCCTGTTTCTCGGCGAAAATCTCACGCATGAACGCGTCCTTACCCTTGGTGACGCGCTCGTAGTCCACCTCCGCGAGGGCGTTCAGCTCCTTGCCCATAGCGTCGTAGTATGCCTGGCGCTTGGCATCCTTGAGCTTGCCCACCTCCGAAAGACGCATATACATCGGATGGAGGGCGAACGTGGAATTGGCGTTGTAGGGATAGGAGTCGGTCCATGTCCCGGTCATCGTGGTGTCGTTCACCGGAAGGAGCTGGAGCACCTTTTGTCCGGTCATGGCGCACCAGTCGACCATCTTCTTGAGATCCATGAAATCGCCGGCTCCGAAATCCTCCTCGCTGCGGATGGAGAACACGGGTATGGCGGTGCCGGCGGCTTTCCAATTAGCCTTCGGATTGCTCAGGCGCAAGCCGCTGTATTCTATCACGGACGCGGGACCCTCGGGCACGCAGAAGCATACGCGGTTGTCGCGGTTCTCCCACGCCACCAACGCTCCCGTCCGTTTCTTAATCATGAATTTGTATTGGAAGGGGAACTCCACCCCTTTGAAGGGGAACGCGCCCTCCCACAAAGGATAGCCGGCGTCGGAGAGCACCACCGCCTTGGCGGGGTCCCACGCGCCCAACGCGTCTATCTCGCCGCTGACAGCCACGACCTCGTCCGGCGCGACCATCGGCGCGAATATCTTAAACACTATGCTGCCGCCGACTACCGACGGATACGCCGCGCGGTCCTTGCGCGACAGCATACCCTCCACAAACGCCGATGAATAGAAGGGCTTGTCGGAGGGCATCTCGTGCCAACTGTCGAATAGCTTATAGTCACTCACTTTCGCCGCCGCGCGCCACTCATGGGGCGCGCCCCACTCAAAACGCCACGGCTGGTTCTCCGCTTTCACAACATAGCTGTAGCGGAACGACTTCACTTTCACATCGTAGTCACTCTTCAACTGCCAACCGGAGGCGTCGACCATCTCCATCTTGACCGCTTTTTGAGGATCCCCACAACCTAACTCCGGAATGTCTCCGTAGATGTAGACTGATTCTCCCCAATTAGTCCGATAATTTACGTTAAAGATTATTTTCATTGATATTTACTTTGTTTTCCGGTAATATATGATTTCTGTTTCTTACCTTGCAACGGGGCGCTCCCCGCCGTAAAACTTATTCCGCAACAAATTTACAAAATTTTTCCGTAACACCAAAAAAGAGGGATAGGATTAATCCTATCCCCCGGAATCAAATCAATTAATTGGGCAAATATACGAATATGCCGGATTCAGAAATACACAAGATTCACGAAAAAAAAATTATTTGAAAATTAAATTTTTATTTCTCAAATTCAACATTCTCAAATTCAA
>CAYQMV010000081.1:0-6935 GCA_964418705.1 uncultured Sangeribacter sp. | reverse complement strand
AAAATAATTTGTAACTTTGCATTGAGTTTTTCATGGTATTAGATTTTAAGGTTAAACAAAGATTGGTTGTCGTGAGACAGTCAATTTTTTTTTAACCTTTTTGTGCAAAAAATGAAGAAAGGGCTGCGTCATGTTTGGCGCAGCCCTTTCAATATTATACTTTTTTTTACGGTGTTCTTTTCTTCATGAACTCGACAAACTGGGGACGGTAGCTGTCGGAGATTGGGAGATAGACATTGCCGAAGACTACGCGGTTGCGGTCCACGACCTCGATTTTGTTGAGGTGTACGATGTAGGAGCGGTGGATGCGCATGAAGCGGTCGGAGGGGAGCATCTGCTCCAGCGTCTTGAGGTTCATCAGCGAGACTATCGGAGTGTCGGAGTTGTCGAGATAGAAGCTCAGATAATCGCGCTGCACTTCAATATACTTTATCGAATCGATGGGGAACTGGATGCTCTTGTAGTCGCTCTTCACCACGATGAAATTCTTGTCGCAGTCATTCTGGTGCTGCATGGCGGAGCGCATGGCGCACCATTCCGCCGCCTTACCCACCGCTTTGAGGAAGTCGGCATACGCCACCGGCTTCAGCAGATAATCCAGGGCGTTGACCTTGTATCCGCGGAGGGCGTATTGCTCGTAGGCGGTGACATAGATTATGCGTGTCTCATGGGGCACAATCTCGCCGAACTCGATACCATCAATGCAGGGCATATTGATATCAAGGAAAATAAAGTCGAGAGTTCCGGAGAGCACCGCCTTCACACCCTCCATGGGGGAGGCGTAGCATCCTTCAAGTTCAAGATCGGGCGTGCGCGCCACGTAGCTTTTCAGCAGCTCGCGCGCCAACGGTTCATCATCGATTATGGCACATTTCAATGGCATCGTTAGTCTTTATTTAATGGTTAAAGGTTCATCCGCAGCGTGGCATCGTACACACCCTTCGCCGCTCCGGTGACGAGCGACGCTTTGCCGGGGTACATGAGCTTCAGCTGACGGCGTATATTGTCGAGACCCACACCGTGGTGATCCCCCGCGGCGGGCTTCTCCTTATAGCTGTTGGAGATATGGCACACCAATTCCCTCTCCTCCATGGAGACCTCTATCTTTATAAACGCACCTAACTCCCCGATATTGCCATGCTTAAACGCATTTTCCACCAAAGTGGGGATAATCATCGGGGGCACGGAGAGCGTTTTGTCGATATTCTCCGCCACGGCGACGGAGATATCGGAGGATTCGCTGACCCTCAGGCGCATAAGCTCCACATAGTGGCGCAGAAACTCCATCTCCTTCGCGAGGTCCACTTTCGGCTGGTTGGCGTCGTAGATGGAGAAGCGCAACAGGGAACTGAGGTCGTGGATACCCTTCTGCGCCTTGTCGCCGTCGATGGAGACAAGGGCGTAGATATTATTGAGGGTGTTGAAGAGGAAATGGGGGTTCAGCTGCGATTTGAGTCCGCGCAGCTCGAGCTCGCGCCGGCGGTTCTCAATTTCGAGATTACGCTGGCGCAGTTCGGTGACGTTGACGGACATACGCGTGGCGTATGCGAACACCACCACCAGGAAGAGGGTGATGCCTTCGAAGAGAAAGGTGTGGAGAAACTCCGCCATGAAGGGACGCGGCCCCGGGCCCATCGGTGGATGGTGGGGACGCGGCGCATCCATGGTGTATGCGATAAGCAAGCAGCCGGTAGCCACAAACAACAGATTAATTAAAAACACCAACACTTTTCTTTCTCTCTTCAGTAGGAAGTATGGGATGACCATGAAATAATTTAGAGAGAAAATGAGTGTACATAGCGAAGGACGTATTATTCTCATAATTGTAAAACCTCCATCCCCCTCATGCTCATAATACCCGATGATTACAGGAAGGAAGAATAGAGCGATCGCCAATAGAAAGAAACCTACCTGCTGCTTGCTTTTATCATTCATAACGTATAGCCTCGATGGGGTCGAGTTTCGACGCTTTCGCCGCGGGGTAAAAGCCGAAAATGACACCAATGATTGTACAAACGAGGAACGAGAGCACCACCGAGGCGGTTTCGATCTCCACGGGCCAGTGGACCACGGCGGAGATCACCCACGTGGCGATACCTCCGAGGAGGATGCCGAGGAGTCCGCCGGTGACGCTGATGATCACCGCTTCGATAAGGAACTGCATCATGATGTCGCGTCCGCGCGCTCCGATACTCATGCGGAGACCGATCTCGCGGGTGCGCTCAGTGACGCTCACGATCATAATATTCATAATGCCGATACCACCCACGAGGAGCGATATTCCCGCCACGGCGGCGAGGAGCATTGTCATCATCGACGACGTGGAGGAGATCATCTCGCTAAGCTCCTGCATGGAGCGTATGTTGAAGTTGTCGTCCTGGTCGTCGCGCAGTTTATGCTGAGTGCGCAGAATCTCGGTGATTTGCGCGATAGTCTCCTCAGTGTGGTTCTCATCCTTCGCCGAGGCTTGGATTCCTTGCAGATAGTCGGTGGCGAGGATGCGTTTCATCACGGTGGTGTAGGGCACCAGGGCGAGGTCGTCCTGGTCCTGACCCATGGTGTTGTAGCCCTTCTCCTCAAGCACACCCACGATGGTCATCGGGATATTGCCGAAGCGCACCACCCTACCGATGGGATCCTCCCCGTTGGGGAAGAGGTTGTCGACGAGGGTCTTTCCGAGGACACACACCTTCGCGGCGTTTTTCACATCCTCTTCGGTGAACATCGCGCCATCCTTGACCTTGCGCTGGCGAATGTCGAGATATTGGTCGTTCACGCCCTGCGCCTGTGAGGGGTAGTTGTTGTTTCCGCTGACCCATTGTCCCTGGCCGTTGACCGAGGGGGTGATATACTCCACGAGGTCCGCCTGCTCCTTTATCGCCTCATAGTCGGAGGGTTTGAGCGTCTGCATATCGTCGCCGCTCTGGCGCACGCCGCCGCGGTCCTCGGAGCCGGGCATGATCATGATCATATTGCTACCCATCTCCGAGATCTGAGACTTGATGGAGTTTTTAGACCCCTGCCCTATGGCGAGCATCGTGATCACCGCGCCAACGCCTATGATCACGCCGAGCATGGTGAGGAAACAACGCATCTTATTATTGTTGAGTGCCTTGAGGGCTATCTTCAATAGATTCTTTATATTCATCTCTTAATCTTTTATCTCTTCTATAGTCACGTCTCTTGTCACATCTCTTGTCACATCTCTTGTAACATCTTCAGCACAAGACAGTCTACTCATCCTCTTTTGGGAGTGAGAGATAGACCTCCTCCGCCGACTTAATGTCGTTGTTGTATTCGTCCGACACTATTTTGCCGTCGCGCAGAGTGATGTTGCGTGAGCTATATTGAGCTATCTCGGGGTTGTGGGTCACGAAAATAATAGTTCTTCCCTCCTTATAAAGGCGTTGGAAGAGAGTGAGGATGGAGAAGGAGGTGCGTGTGTCGAGGTTACCGGTGGCTTCGTCGGCGAGGAGTATCACCGGATTGTTGGCGAGGGCGCGGGCGATAGCCACGCGTTGCTGCTGACCACCCGACATCTGGTTGCTCTTATGATAGATGCGGCTCTCCAGCCCCACCGCTTTAAGGCACTCCTCCGCTATGCGCGCGCGCTCCTTGGCGGAAATCGCCGAGTTATAGAGCAGCGGCAGCTCCACGTTCTCCAACGACGTGGTCTTAGGAAGAAGATTATAGTTTTGGAAGATGAATCCGATCTTGCGGTTGCGTATGCGGGCGCGCTCGTTCTTCCCCATACCCCTGACGGAGATTCCGTCGAGGTAATACTCTCCGGAGGTGGGGGTGTCGAGGCATCCGAGGGTGTTGAGCAGCGTCGATTTTCCCGAGCCGGAGGTGCCCATGATGGTCACGAACTCACCCTCACGGATGGTGAACGACACGCCGCGCAACGCCTTCACCGTCTCCCCGCCCACCTTGAAGTGGCGGCGCAGGTTCTCGATGCGGATTATCTCTTTAGCGTTCTCTTGCATAAATGTACGTGTTTTTTTAAGCGTAAACCCTTTATCCGTTACTTTTTATGTATCCGTTACTTTTTATGCTTTACTTTTTATCCGAGCCGCTGTCACCGCTCTTGGAGCTGTTCTTCTTGTTGGAACCCGGCGGCTTGGGCATGAAAGGATTCTCCTCTTGGTTGTCGGAGGCCTGCGCCTCTTTTTCCGTGGTTTCGTTGTAGTCCATGGCTATTTTGTCGCCGGCGTTCACTCCGGAGATGATTTCGCGGTAGATGCCGTTGGAAGTGCCGGTCTCCACCTTTGTTTGGATCACCTTGCCGTCGCGAGCCACCCATACGAACGCCTCGTTCTCGCCGAGTTGCGCTTTGGCGTCGGCGGAGTAGGCCACCGTCGGGAGGGGATGCTCCTCGTTGTCGTAGTCCTCGCTCTGCTCCATAGGTTCAAACTTGAACGCCTTCACGGGGAGTCCGATCACGTCGGTGAGCTCGGTGGTGTAGATGGAGAGGTTGGCGGTCATGCCGGGGATAAGCTTATGGTCGGGGTTCGCCGCCTCCACGATCACCTCGTATGTCACCACATTGGAGGTGGTGGTGGGGTTAAGGCGCACCTGAGTGACGGTGCCGGTGAAAGTGTCGTCCACGTATGCGTCCACGGTGAAAGTCACGTTCTGACCCTCTTTCACCTTGCCTATGTCGGCTTCATCCACGTTGCCGACAACTTGCATATTGTCGAGGTCGGCGATTACGTAGAGGTTAGCCACGTTCATGCTTGAGACCACTGTCTGACCCACCTCGACCTCGCGGGAGATCACGATGCCGTCGATGGGTGAGTAAATCTCGGCATAGTTAAGGTTCTTGGCGGCGCGCACGCGGTCCGCCTGTGTTTTCTCGTAGTTGCTCTTCGCCAGTTCATACTCCTTGAGCGTGGTCTGATACTCATAGTCGGAGATGAGATTCTCGGCGTGGAGGGCTTTATCTCGTTGGTAATTGGTTTTCGCGTATTCATAGCTTGCCTTCGCCGAAGCCATCGACGCGTCGGCGGATTTCAGCTCGCTGTCGAGGAGGGTCTTCTCGATCTCGGCGATGAGCTGTCCCTTCTGCACATGGTCGTTGTAGTCCGCGTAGAGTTTGTCGATGATGCCGGTGACCTGCGTACCCACATCCACCTGAGTGACGGACTCCATGGTTCCGGTGGCGGTGACGGTCTCGGTGATGGTCACCGGGGCCACGGTGTAGGTCTCCAGCTCTATCACCTGCTCTTGCTTGCAGGAGGCGAGGGTCAGCATAAGCCCCGCCGCGGCGTAGTAAGATATATTCCTTTTATTCATTGCTGTACGTGTATTCTTTGTTTCCGTTTTTATTCTACCGTTTTATTCTACCTCCTTAATATTCCTCTGTTATTTAAACAATCACTTATTTCCCATCCAAGCTGACGGTTTGGTTGGCGTAGTACTCTATTGTTTTGTTGGAGAGGATCGCCATATATTTGCTTTGGAGGAGTTCGAGGCGCGCGTTGAGGAGGTTGTTGTGGGCGGTGAGCAGCTCCACGGGGTTCACGTCGCCGAGTTCAAACTGGCGGTTGACGAGTTGGTCGGTGAGTTCCGCCGCTTCGAGCTGCGTTTTGCCGCTGACGTATTTGGCCCTGGCGCTGCGCGATTCGATGTAGAGGCTCTCTATGGTTTGTGAGAGATTGTTGAGGAGCGACTCTTGATCCAGCTCATAGTTGAGTGCGTTGAGTTTCGCTTCAGCTACGGCGCGCTTCGAGGAGTTGGCGTCGAAGATGGGGATTGAGACACCCACTCCGATGCCCTCGTTGAGGCCATGCTTCATTTGGTAGCCCCAGCCCCCGTGGGAACCGCTGTTGTAGCCGGTCCCCACGCTTCCCTGCAAGCTGACGCGGGGAAGGCGTGAGGCGCGGGCAATCTTCTCAT
This sequence comes from uncultured Sangeribacter sp., assembly GCA_964418705.1. Classification (GTDB taxonomy): domain Bacteria; phylum Bacteroidota; class Bacteroidia; order Bacteroidales; family Muribaculaceae; genus Lepagella. The sequence continues at coordinate 1,037 of CAYQMV010000081.1, read as the reverse complement.
TATTGGCATATATATCTTTGTTGAGTGTGTTGCTCTTGAACGAGGGCAACCACTGCGACGCGTAGAGATAGACATCCTCCTTGGCGGGGAGCGTCGTCACCACCCCCTCGTCGGAGAAGGTGGCGGATTGGATCCGGAGGTCGTAGGTGAGGTCGAGCTCAAGGATTTTCTTGAGCGACATCACCGCGGAGGCGTAGCCGGTCTCCGCCTGCACGAGGTTGTAGTTGTCTTGCGCCTCCTGGCTCTCTATCTGCGCGTAGTCCACGCGCGAGGTGCGTCCCGTCTCCATAAGGCGTTTGGCGCGCTCCTTCTGGGCGGTGCTCACCTCAAGGCTCCGGCGCGCGATCTCTATGGCTTCCTGATGGTACATGATGTTGAGGTAGGCTTGCAGAATCGCCAATTCGTTCTGCACCATCAGATCCGCCCCGGCGTACTCCTTCTGCTGACGCAGCAGCCGGGCGTTGGCGAGACGGTATTTTCTTTCGTTTCCCTCCCACACTGTCCAAGAGGCGCTCACGCCGTAGGAGCTGCCGTAGGCGTTGGAGCTTTGTCCGCTCTGCGCGAAGGGATAGTTGGAGTAGTTTTGGTTTGTGGAAAAGTCCACCGTGGGTAGCCATGCGTCTTTGGCGCTCGCCTCGCTCTCCTGTGCGAGGAGGACATCGAGCATACTGCGGCGCACGTCCACGCTGTGTGCCGCCGCCCACGCCACGCAATCATCGTAGCTCCACACCGTGGGCATGACACCCTCGGGACTCACCACCGCTTCGGTGGTCGCCGCAGGCATCGCCGCGCTCTGCGCCGACGCCGGTATCACCGCGCCGCTTATCGCGCCCCCCGCGATCATGGGGATTATCAGTAGTCTATTCATATTGTGTGTTTTCTTTTTTCTGCTTATCTTTCTGTTTTGCTCTCTATTGTCTGTCTGTTCTCTTTCTGTTTGTTACCTTTCCTGCTTTATTCGGGTGTTTTGCTTTTTATCCGATGCAAAGTTAACACCGCTCCCCCACGCCGCAAAGCGTTTTCGGCACACGGAGTCA
>CAYQMV010000080.1:0-7284 GCA_964418705.1 uncultured Sangeribacter sp. | reverse complement strand
TGGTCTCAAACACCAGTGGGGCAACCCATCCCGGTTCGACCCCGGGTCTGGGTACTGAAAGCGACTGAAAATCAAGTGATTTTCAGTCGCTTTTGCTTTAGAAGCCTCACCGAAGCCTCACCCCCTCACCTGAAAGAGAGGGGAGCAGCGCAAAACGGGAACGTGCGGTTAAGCAGGTCCCCGTTTTTATAATTGTTGCGGTATCGGCTGCTGTCGCCGGTCGCAGGTGAAGCTTGCGAATTACGCCGCTGTGGTTAATATTCCATTTCAGCCTCTTTGAAGAGCTCTTTGTCTTCAGCCACCTGGTTGCCGATGGAGGTGAGCATATCGCCCATGAGAGCGCCGTTCATGCCGCCGCGGAGGATGCGGAGCATCGCTTTATGGCTCAAGCGCATACGGCCTCCGGCGAAGCGCAGAGTTTTGTTCGGGAGAAGGAAGCGGAAGATAGCCACTGTGCGTATCACCTCATCCTCGGAAATCAAGGGTTGCTTCTCCAGTGGTGTGCCCTCCACGGGCATCAGTATGTTGATGGGCACGGAGTCCACGTCGAGTTCGCGGAGCTCAAGGGCGAGGTCGATGCGGTCAGCCATGGTCTCTCCCATGCCGATGATACCGCCGGAACATACTTGCATTCCCACCTCGCGCGCGGCGCGGATGGTGCGTTTCTTATCCTCGGTGGTGTGGGTGGTGCATAAGTTGGGGAAGAAATTCTTCGACGCCTCAAGATTGCAGTGGTAGCGTTTCACACCCGAGTCCTTGAGGGCTTGGAGCTCCTCTTTGTTGAGCAATCCCATGGAAGTGCAAAGGTAGAGAGATGTCTCTTTGTCGAGACGGCGGTAAATGCCGCAGAATTTATCAAGGTCGGAGCCGCAGACTTTTCTGCCGCTGGTGACGAGCGAGAAACGTTTGATGCCCGCCTCCTCGTTCATTTTTGCGGCGCGCATGACCTCCTCCTCATCGAGGAAATTGTAAGTTTTACATCCTGTTTTAAAGCGTGTGGCTTGCGCGCACCATTTGCAGTCCTCGCCGCACATGCCGCTGCGTGCGTTGACGATAGAGCAAGAGTCGACGCTTCGTCCCACAAAGTGGCGGCAAATCTCGTCGGCGGCGTCGCACAACAAATCCAAATCCTTTTCGTCAGCCAATTTCAAGGCCTCTTCACGTGTGACCTCGCCGCCGGCGAGCACACGTGCTTTTAATTCTTCAATCATTTCTATATTCTTTAGTGCCGTAAGCTACGGACACGCAAAATTAACTATTTATTTTTAAATATTGCTCAGCTTCCTTGAGGGCTTTGCGCAGATGCGTCCCCTGTTTGAGTTCATCGCTGAGGCGTGTGACGTTTTTCACCATCGCGGCGTAGCCCTCGGGAGTGACCTGCTTGAGCTTGTCGTTGAGTTCGAAGAGGGATCCCACGGTTATGCCGAGGTTGTTTTTTGTCACGTAGTCGGCGCACGCCGCCTCGTCCCACACCACCAGTGGCAAGTGGGCGCGGATATAGTAGGAGAATTTGTGTGGCGCGTTGAAGCGTATGTTCTCACCCCATTCTCCGGTGCACATGTTCAAGCTGGAGCCGTCCCAAAGGAGCCCGAAGTGTCCTTCGACGTTGGAGATGAAGTAGTCGTAGTCGTCAAACTCCTCGGAGTGTTTCCATGTGGCGTGGTTTGTCACGGAGGAGGGGTTGAAGCCTTTCACGTAGGTCTTCATCAGGTAATCGCGCGGGGCTTCTCCCCATTGGTATAGGAAGCCGTTGCGCGCCATGGCGATTTCGCTGCTGGCGTAGTTCACCATGATGGTCTCTCCGGGAGCGAGGGAGCGTGGTAGCGGTTCCGCGTCGGAGAGGTAGTCGTATGGTCCGAGTACGCTTATCGGCGTGGTGCATCCCGCCTCCTTGAAGAGGTCGCGGTGGCGCGGGTTGATTACTATGATGTAGTGGGCGTTGTTGAAGATTTTCATCTCCTTGCGCACGGCTTCGAGGTTCACGCACGGCGCGATGATTTCATGCACGAGAAGCACCACCTTCACGCCCACGATTTTCGCCAGTCCCAGAATCAGGGGCAGGTGTCGGGAAAAAGGGTATTGAATCACCAGCATATCGCCGCCGCGGAAGTTGCGTAGCGCGGCGAGGATGGAGTATAACCGCGGCATCGGCAGGTCGCTGTCGACGAATTCCCTGCCCACGTTGGTGTATCCCATCTCCTTCATTATCGTCTGCACATCAATCTTCGCTTTGCCTATGTGGCTGCGTAGATGTGTGAAATTCTGATTTATGTACCACCTCATTGTTTCACGAGTTTAGCATGTTTTTCTTAGATATGTCAAATATCCCCAATCGCGTCAAAAAACAACACGGGAGTTATCCCACTTAAAATGAGGGTATTGCCTCTGTGGGATTGCAAAGGTAATAAATTTTTATGAAATGTAAAATTTTTATCCTAAAAGATTTGGATTTCGTGATTTTATGTATTACCTTTGCACGTGAATATGATTATATCACCGCCCGGTTGTGGCATGCTATTGTCAAGAAAGTATTCAACAAGCCTTAAAGAGCTACAAACATTGAAAGGGAAATTACATGATAAATTCAATCACCTACAAATGGCCTGATGTGTATGCTATTTCTGCATATCGCTCGTTTCTATTGACTTTTCTCGTTTGAGAATAGGTGTGTGTGGTCGCATTTATTCTTAAACGGCTACCGAATACGCAATTTCCATCATTGTTAGTAGATCCCTGAAAAGGGGAGTCGCCATGAATCATTCGATTCATGGCGACTTTTTGTCTTGGCGGAAACCATTTTAGGAGTCCTTATTATTTTCCTTGTTTTCTTGTTTTGCGTCGTGGAGTTTTGGATAAGCCACGCGTGAGTGATAGATAGTCGACAGGCGCGCTTTAAAAGTCTCCTTGATTACGGCGATGTCGTGGAACGAGATTGGGGAGTCCACATACAAGCCCTCGGCGATTTGACCGTCGATGATGCTTTCCACGAGTTTGGAGATGCTCTCTTCGCTGTATTCGGCGAGGGAACGCGACGCCGCCTCCACGGAGTCCGCCATCATCACTATGGTGGTTTCCTTGCTCCGGGGGTTGGGCCCGGGGTATTGGAAATCGGCGCGGTTGACGGCGTAGCCGGAGTTTATGGCGGTGTTGTAGAAATATTTAGCCACGCCCAAACCATGGTGCTCGGTGATGAACGCGCGTATCACCGCGGGGAGCTTCTCCTTCGCCGCCAATTGCAGCCCGGCGGAGATGTGGCTTATGATTTTGTGCGCGCTCGCCTCGGGTGTCAGTCCGTCGTGTGGGTTCACGCCATGTTGGTTCTCGGTGAAGAAAATCGGTGACGCGAGTTTGCCTATGTCGTGGTACAAAGCCCCGGTGCGCACCATCTGCACGTTGGCGTTGATGGCGCGGGCGGCGTCGGAGGCGAGGGTGGACACCTGCATGGAGTGTTGGAAAGTGCCGGGGGCCTCCTCCGAGAGCTGGCGCAGGAGACGGTTGTTGATGTCGCTAAGCTCCACCAGAGTGACGGTGGAGGTGAAGCCGAAGATTTTCTCAAGCAGCAGCACGAGGAAGTAGGCGAAGGATATAAGCACACAGTTGACCGCGAGCATCCCTATGGCGCGGTAGGATATTTCGTTGAGGTTGCCGTCGGTGAAAATCAGGCTCGCGACATACGTCACCACGTATGTGGCGAACACGAGCATCGCCGTGGTGAGGAGCTGCGAGCGGCGCGACAGCTGACGCAGCGAGAACGTCGCCACCAGTCCCGCCATAAACTCCATGAAGATGAATTGGAAGTGGAACGTAGCCACCAGGGCGGAGATGAGGACAGTGGTGAACATCGTCATCACCGCAGTGCGCGAGTCGAAAAATATCAGCACTATTATCGGCACCGCGGTGAAGGGAACCACGTAGATGCCGTAGCTGAAATTATCGAACATGAATATGGCGAAGAGCACAAACAGCACCGAGAACGACATGAGGAACGTGACGATGCGGATGGAGCTGAAGTAGCTGTAGCGGTATTTGGCGAGGAAGAGATAGAAGAGGAGATAGACGGTGAGGATGAGCATTATCTGCCCCACTATATAATAGGAGTCGTTGTTGTCGAGCTGTTGGTCCTCGAGCATCTGCTCGTAGGTGGATAGGTTGGTGTAGATTTGGGGTGTGACTATTTCCCCCATGTCGACGATGCGCTGTCCCTTTTTGATCACTCCCTGCGCCGCGTTGACGTTGAGATACTCCTGGCTACGGAATTTGCCGTCGGTCACGGTGTCGAGGATGATGTTTGGTACGAGGCAGAGGTTCAGGGCTTTCGCCATGTCCTGTGTCATGGCGTTGTCGCTGTGCGCGGCGCGGTAGAGGGAGTCGATATAATGGTACGCCCTCGCCGGGGTGATCATCCCGGCGATGTTGATGGTGGTGGCGGTGGTTGGGTTGTCGCTGTTGTCCTGGATGGTGCGCAGCTCATACTGCTTGCGCGTCATCACCGAATCATAAAGCTCCGGCTGCATTATTCCACGGGAGTAGACACCGTAGAGGAGGTTGGCGGTGCGCTGATAGTCCGCGTGTGGTTCCTTGGCGGCGGTGATTTTGCTGAAGCGTTCGATGTTCTCGCGGCTGACGTTGTTGTCGCGGATCACAAACGGGATGAAATTCTTGTTGATGGAGTCGGTGAGACGCTGCATCGACGCCTCGTCGTTATATATGGGTATGTCGAAATCGGCGGTGAGCAGATGGTATTTCCATGGTTGGTTCAGCTCGTAGCTGAACGATTGGTGTCCGTTGCGTGGTAGGCTGAGCGTTATCAGCGTCACCGCGGCTACCAAAAGCCCGAAACGTATGATATTGATGCGCGTGAATATATCTTTGACCATAAGATTCTGTTTTTATGTATTGTGATGTATGCCGGGGTGCCGCGGAGTTTAGGATGTCCGTTTCGCGAACTTCACCTCTTTTATTTTCTTCAGTTGTTTGCACAGTTTCGCCACGGTTCCGGCGGAGTCTACCTGCAAGTGTGCGGTGCAGTGGAACACTCCCGGTTCTGTGGAGAAATTGAAAGTTTTGATATTTAGCTGCATCTCGGCGGTGATGCACTTGACGATGCTCTCTATCACCCCTTTTTTGTCCACGCCGTCGATCTCCAGGGTTGCTTCGAAATTGTCGGATTTACCCTCCCAACGTGTCGCCACGAGTCGCGTGCCGTATGTGCTTTTGAGCTTCATCGCCACGGGACAGTCGGCTTTGTGGAGGATCACCCTCTCGTCGGAGGATACGAATCCCAGCACGTCGTCGCCGGGGATGGGGGAGCAGCAGGTGTCGATGAGGTAGTTGGGTGGGGTGGCGTTGGGGAGGAGTACGTATATCTCCCTGCGGTTGATGGGGTTGGCGGGGGTGTCGTCGTTCCTCTTGCGTGAGGAGAAGGGATTGCGGCGCAGCAGGCGCGAGAAGAGTCCGCCGTTCTTTTCATCCTCCTCCACTTCGCGCGCTATGGAGATGTTGATCTCGTCGCTCGCCATCATCAGATAGAGATCCTGGGGGGTGTTGAGATGATATTTCTCCAGGATTTTGGAGATGTTCTCGTTGGAGTTTTCTATCCCTTTCTCCTCCAGGAGTTTGTCGAATATCTCTTTGCCGCGTGCGGCGAGGTCGCGCCGGTCGCGCCGCAGGAGCGAGCGCAGACAGTTTTGGGCTTTGGCGGTTTTGCAGCAGTTGAGCCAGTCCTCCTCGGGTTTTTGTGATTCGGAGGTGATTATTTCCACTTGGTCGCCGCTGGAGAGGGTATGCTCGCGCGACACCATCTTATGGGAGATTTTCCCCGCCACGCAGTGTTTCCCCACTTGCGTGTGTATGGCGAACGCCATATCGAGCACGGTGGCTCCGGAGGGGAGGGTGATGAGGTCACCCTTGGGGGTGAAGACGTATATGTCGGCGGAGAAGAGGTTTAGTGTCACTGTGTCGAGGAAGTCGAGGGCGTTGGGGGTGGGGTTCGCAAGGATATCCTTGACCTTTTTCATGAGGTTTTCCAGGGCGGGTTCCTCCTCGTATTCGCCGGTTTTATACTTCCAGTGGGCGGCGTAGCCGAGTTCGGCGATTTCATCCATCCGTCGCGAGCGTATCTGCACCTCGATCCATCGTCCCTCGGGGCCCATCACGGTGAGGTGGAGGGCGCGGTAGCCGTTAGGCTTGGGGGTGGAGGTCCAGTCGCGCAGCCGGTCGGGATGGAGCTTGTGACCTTCGGAGAAGAAAGTGTATATCTGCCAGCAGCGCAGGTTCTCCTGCTCGGGATCCTCGTTGTCGAAAATCACGCGCACGGCGTAGACATCGTAGATTTCGTTGAAGCTCAGTTGCTTGCGCTCCATCTTTTTATAGATGGAGTATGCGCTTTTCACGCGCGCTTTTATCTCGTAGTGGAATCCGGCCTCGTCGAGCTTGGCGCGTATGGGGGCTACGAACTCATCCACTATTTTGTCGCGGTGCTCTTTGCTGCGGTCGATGAGGCTCATGATCTCGTCGTATTTGGTGGGATGTTCGTAGCGGAACGCCAGGTCCTCCAGCTCTTGCTTGATGCGGTAGAGTCCGAGACGGTCGGAGAGGGGGGCGTAGATGTATAGTGTCTCTCCGGCGATTTTGTGCTGTTTCTCCGGGCTCATGGCTTGCAGTGTCCGCATATTGTGGAGCCGGTCCGCCATCTTTATCAGCACCACCCTCACGTCGGTGGACATGGAGAGCAGCAGCTTGCGGAAGTTCTCCGCTTGCAGCGATGCTTTTGTGCCGAAGATGCCGCCGGAGATTTTGGTGAGGCCGTCGACTATCTGCGCCACTTTGGGCCCGAAGTTGTTCTCTATATCTTCGACGGTGTAGTCGGTGTCTTCCACCACGTCGTGGAGCAGGGCGGCGCATATTGAGGTTGAACCGAGGCCCATCTCCGATATCACTATCTGAGCCACGGCGATTGGGTGGAGGATATAAGGCTCGCCGCTGCGGCGGCGCACGCCGGCGTGCGCGTTTTTCGCAAATTTGTAGGCGCGGTCGATGAGCTCCACCTTTTTGCGATGGTTGGAGGCGAGGTATGCCGTCACAACATCGTGGTAAGCTTTCTCTATTATTTCATCCTCGGAGACGTTCCCCGATGTCGGTGTCTGCTCATGTAGATCCATGGTCGTTCGCTTTTAGAGTTCAAAGTTAAATCTTTAAAATCTAAAATGCAAATTCCGCGCATGAAATATCAGGGCAACCGCATCAAATTTTGGCCGAGAGTAGCATCTCAACGAGGTACTCTTG
>CAYQMV010000079.1:0-8728 GCA_964418705.1 uncultured Sangeribacter sp. | reverse complement strand
TAAAATTCGGTCTCATAATAGTTTACTTCAGCAGTTTATCATTAAAATCTTTCAAGGTGTCGAGCACGTTTACTCTGACATGGATGAAGTCGTTGATACCTTGCGCTTTGAGGTCGTCCATGCAAGCGGGGGCGCCGGCGACTACGAAGCGTGCGCGGTTGTCAAGGAGTTTGAACGCCTCGGGAGCGTACTCGGCGTATTCGTCGTCGCTGGAGCAAAGCACCACCACGTCGGCGGCTTTCTCGATGGCGGCGTCCACGCCCTCTTTCACTGAATTGAAACCGATGTTGTCGATGATTTCATATCCGGCGCAACCGAAGAAGTTGGCGGAGAATTGCGCGCGTGCCAATCTCATGGCGAGGTTGCCGATGGTGAGCATGAAGACTTTGGGGCGTTTGCCGGATTTCTCGGTGGCGAGACGTAGGTCTTCGAATTGGCTGGCGGCACGGTCGAAGACGAGGGCCTCCACGGCTCCCTCGGCGTTCTCTTTGCCGGAGCAGCAGCAAGCGCAGCCTGTGGTCTCGATCTTCTCAGCCGCTTCCTCGTTGAAGTTGGGATATTGGTTGGTTCCGAGAAGGATCTCTTTGCGGCGGGCTACATCGGTGTGGCGTTTCACGCCGCTTTCGTTGACGCTCTTTTGGATTTCACCCTTGCGGAGCTTGGCGAGGAAGCCGCCGTTGTCTTCGATTTCGTTGAACACCTTCCATGCTTGGTTGGCGATGGAGACGGTGAGAGTCTCTACGTAGTAGCTACCGCCGGCGGGGTCCACGACTTTGTCGAGGTGTGATTCCTCGCGGAGGAGAAGCTGCTGGTTGCGTGCGATGCGCTCGCTAAACTCATCCGGGCGTTTGTATTGCAAATCGAAGGGGAGGGTCTCGATGGAGTCAACACCGGCGATGGCGGCGGACATTGTCTCTGTCATCGAACGGAGAAGGTTGACGTGCGCATCGAAGATTGTTTGGTTGAACTGCGAAGTGGTGGCGTGGACCATCATCTTGGCGGAGCATAGGCACTCGGGGTTGTAGGCTTTGACGATCTCAGCCCAGAGCATTCTGCCGGCGCGGAATTTGGCCACCTCCATGAAGTAGTTGGAGGAGATGCCCATATTGAATTTGATGCGTTTGGCAACTTCATCGACGCTTCTTCCGGCCTCGGTGAGGAGGGTGAGCCACTCAGCGCCCCAAGCGAGGGCGATGCCGAGCTCTTGGGAGATGAACGCGCCGGCGTTGCAAAGCATTACGGAGTCTACGGAAAGGCAGCGGAGGTTCTCCACGGGTTTCACCACGTCGAGAAGGGCGCAAGCCTCTTCAGCTATGTTTTTCGGGAACTCAAGACCCTTGTGGAGGAGACGTTTGAAAGGATCGAAGTTGATGCTTCCGCGGAAAGTTTTCTCCAAGCCGTTGGCTTTCAGGTAGTCCACCAATATTTTGGCGATTTCCACCGCTTTGCCGGGGCAGCATTTGATGTTCAACTCCACTTTTGCCAAATCTATATCCTTGACAATAGTCTTGAGGGTGTCGGCATTGAACTCATCGGGAGCGTTGAAACCGATGGACTCGGCGCCGCGGTTGAGGGCGTGAAGGGCCTCGGAATTAATCTCCTCGGCGGTGCCGCGGAAATCCTGACGGATGAGCCAGTCGTTGTTGTCGCGGGTGCCGCGTACATACGGATATTCACCCGGTAAAGAGTTTAAGGTGGGAAGATCTTTCACATCCTCCAAACGATAGAAAGGCTGCACATTGAAGCCTTCGTTGGTGCGCCACACTAATTTCTTATCGAAATCGGCGCCCTTCAAATCGGCAATGATTTTCGCCTTCCAATCCTCGGTGGTTGTAGGCTGAAACATGTCGAACAACTTTTCTTTCATATCTGCCATTTTCAAATAGCTTTATGTTATATTAAATTTTATGATTATCAGTGTTCATTCATGGCACAAATTGCATACCAAATGAATTACGGAGCAAAGGTAACTAATTTCTTTGGAATATCAATCAGTTCTTTGGGAATATCAACCGCTTCTTTTGGAATATCAGTCGGTTCTTTTGAAATATCAGTCGGAAATGAGCCCCCTGTTCTCGCATTTCAGCACTCTGGCGGGGAAATCCGCCACCAATTGCAAGTTGTGGGTCGCCATGATGATCGCCTGTCCCTGTTTGGAGAGGCTGTGGAGGAGGGTGACTATGGATGTTCCGGTGGCGGGGTCGAGGTTTCCGGTGGGTTCGTCGGCGAGGATTAGCGCGGGCTTGTTGAGGAGGGCGCGGGCGATGACTATGCGCTGCTGCTCCCCGCCGCTGAGCTCGTGGGGGTGCTTGTAGCTCTTCTCTTTCATGTCGACGGCGGCGAGCACCTCTTCGATGCGCTGCTCCATCTCGGTGCGATTTTTCCATCCGGTGGCGCGGAGCACGAACATGAGGTTATCGTAGGCGGAACGGTCCTGAAGAAGCTGGAAATCCTGGAACACTATCCCTATCTTGCGCCGCAGAAAGGGTATATCCTTGCGCCGTAGGGTCAGCATATCGTAGCCCAACACTTCCGCGGCGGAACCCTCGGTCACCGGCACTTCGGCGTACATTGTCTTCATCAGCGAGCTTTTTCCGCTCCCCACTTTGCCCACGAGGTAGCAGAACTCCCCCTCCGCCACGCTGAAGGAGACGTGCTGAAGCACCACCCTCTCGGCGCGGGAGATCTCCACACCCTTATATTTTATCAATTCCTTATATTTTATCAATTCTTTCATCGGTCAATTCCTTTATTCTATACTATGTGTTGAACGATATACCATGTGTTGAGTGGTACACTATGTGTCAAGCAACTCCTCCACTCTTCCGGCGAAAGTGTCGGCGTCGAGGTCGTAGGGGAGCCAATTGATTTTAAATCCTCTCCGCTCCATGCCGCGGAACCATGTCATTTGGCGTTTCGCGAATTGGTGTATGGCTGTCTCGAGTTGGCTGACCATTTGGCCGTAGTCCAACTCTCCGATTAGGTGCAGGGTGATAAATTTGTATTCCAGTCCGTAGTAGATGAGGTCCTCGGGGGGTATTCCGCTGTCGAGGAGGGATTTCACTTCTGCCACCATTCCTTGTTCAAGGCGTTGGTGTAGACGCTGTGTGATTCGGCGGCGGCGGTCGTCGCGGGGGATGTCCACGCCTATAATCAGGGAGCGCAGCGGAGTGGCGGCGCTTCTGTCGGTCTTGACGCCGCACTCGGGGTGGCGGCGGTAGTATTGTTGAATCTCAATGGCGCGTATGGCGCGCTGGGGTGTGTCCACGTCGGTGGTGTTGTGGAGGGTCTTGTCGGCGGCGAGGATGGCGGTCAGTTCTTCGAGGGATTTCCCTTTGAGCGAGTCGCGCAGCTCATTGTCGCACGGCACCTCCGGGAGCGATATGCCGCTCAGGGCGCACTCCACGTACATACCGCTGCCGCCGCAGAGTATGGGCATTCTGCCGCGCGAGCGTATGGCGCGCATGGCGGCGGTGAAATCGTGGAGAAACTCATGGAGGTTGTATTTGTATCCGGCGGGCTTAATGTCGAGCAGATGCGCCGCCACGTCGCCGTATTCTTCGAGGTCTTTGCCGGTGCCTATGGTCATGCCGCGGTACACCTGACGCGAGTCGCCGCTGATGATCTCACCATCCACTCTCCGCGCCACCTGCACCGCGCGCTGTGTCTTGCCGCTGGCGGTGGGGCCCACTATTGCTATTATCTCTTTCTCCACTTAGTTAATCTCTTTCTCCTATTATATAATCTCCGGCTCCACTTAGTTGGTGTCGAATATATTGTTGCCGCCCACTCTCTTCGCCCACCGGCGTATGCGGAAGAAAGGCACGTCTTCGTTGAATTGGGAAATGTCGATCCATTTGTTGCTCTGCAAGTCCATGTTCATGCGGCGTATTTCGTCGATGCTGAACGAGGGCTCGTAGGATTTGAGTCCGAGTCGGCGGTATCCGTTTTCGTCGAAGAGTTTGGAGGCGCGGCTGATGGTCAGTATCCGCGCCGTGTCAGCCACGAGATAGGAGGAGAGCGCGTGGGGACGGCGTTTGTATATTGTCATTATGTCGTTGAAGTCGCACCACACCCCTTTCTCCTTGCCGAGCCGGGGGTATTGGTCTATGGTTCCGTCGAGGAAGTAGAAATAGCGCATGACCGCGTGGCGTTCCAGCCCCGGAGTTTGGAAGCCATAGTAAAAACGCATCTCGCCCCCGCTGATTCCGGCGGCGTCCTCCACCATGCGCTTCACCTCACCCTCCGACAGCACATCGCCGGGGGATGAGATGAAGAATGGGGTGTCGAGCACCGTATGGTCGGGGTACTCAGCGTCTTTACAATCGAAATTCACGAATAGTTTGTCGCCACAAATCACGTAGTAGCGGTAGTATGTCTTCGGCGACATGGCGTGCAGCTCGTGGGGGAAGATAAGCTCCCCGTTGCGGCGCAGGGTCTCGTCGATGCTGTAGTTGTGGAAAAACAGATACACCTCATAGACGAGAAACGCCAGGATATTGAACCAGAAGAACACGAAGAGGTCGCGCGAGTTGACATCCGTCTCGTTGTGAAACTCCTTGAAGTAGTAGAGCCAGTCCACACAGGTGATCACTCCGAAGAGATAGATGAGGTTTTTGATATGGGTGCGGCTCTCGTAGGAGAGTATCGCCCCCACCTTCCCTTTGATGAAGTAATCGTTGACGGCGCCGAACTTATCGTCGATGTATTTATGGATCTGTTTGCGGCGCGCGAAGAAGAACAAGAGGGTGATCAGGCATATCGGCGAGAGGAGGAGGATGCTGATGAAGGGATGGGAGAAGCATAGGAACTCCTCACGGAACTCCGCGATTCCCCACACATGAAGGAGATATATCACCAGGCACACGAGGGCGAAAAGGATGAACGCCGTCATGAGCGCGTAGCAGACGATCATGTAGGTGGGATGGTGGGAGGTCTTGTTGCGGTAGATCAGCACGAAGAGGATCAGCGCGCTCGCCATGGCGGCGAAGACGGAGAGCATCGGGCTTATCCACGTGCTTATCACCTGCATCACCACGAGCAGGAAGAGCCCTATCGAAAGGTTCTTCCAGAACGTGTAAAGCTGCATCATATTGACCTTATACAAATCCCTCATATCACCGATTTAGTTTGACCTTGTTTGACTTTGCCTGATTTAGCTTGACTTTGCCTGATTTAGCTTGACTTAGTTTCAAAATAGTTCTTAGTTCCTCTTTCTATTATCTATTATCTAATCTCTATTATCTATTATCTAATATCTCCTATCTAATATCTCCTACTTAAGTCTCAGATCCAAGAAGTCTTTGACCTTAGTGTAGAGCATCGTACGCGCGTTGCACATCGGGAGGCTGTGTTCGAAGGCGGTGAACGACATCATATCGCAGATTTTGCCCTCGGAGGTGAGCTTGGAAGTGTACTTGAGCGTATTGTAATAGTGAACATTGTCGTCGGCGGTGCCGGACATTATCAATAGAGGAACACTCAAACCTTGAGTTTTGTTCAACGCCGACGCCTCGTCATACCCTTTTTGGTTCTGTTGCGGGGTGAGCATATAGCGTTCGGTGTAGATGGAGTCGTAGTATCTCCAGTCGGTGACCGCCGCCATTGCGATACCCACTTTGAAGGGGTTGCCGGGGGCTGTGAGTTCGCGTAGGGTCATATATCCGCCGTAGCTCCATCCGAAGCACGCCACCCTCTCGGAGTCGATGAACGGGAGCGACGCGAAATAACGTGCTCCGGCGAGTTGGTCGAGGGTCTCGTATTTGCCGAGCTGCTTATAGACGGCGTTCGCCCATTGGCGTGAGCGGTTGCCGGTGCCGCGTCCGTCCACGAGGGCCACGATGTATCCCTCCTGAACCAAATAAGTCAGTCCGTCCACTTTCCAGGTGTTGAGCACCTCCTGGGAGTCGGGGCCGTTGTATTGATACATCAAGAGGGGGTATTTCTTCGAAGCGTCGAAGTCCACGGGCTTGATGATATAGGCGTTCATATCCTGACCCTCGTCGTTCTTGACGGTGAGGAACTCCTTGCGCGGGGCTCCGGCATACTTCTCGGCGTAAGCTCGGTTAAGCTCGAGGTCTTTGATTTTGGAGCCTTTGGCGCTCCAGAGGGTGTATTGGCGCGGAGTGGCGGCGTTGGAGTACGTGCGCACGTAGTAGCCGAGAGATTTGCTGAACCGGGCGCTCTCGAAGCCGTCTTGGTCGTGGAGGAGCGTGAGGGTGCCTTTGGCGTCCACCTTGGCAACGTTGCGGTTGATGGCTCCGCGTTTGGTGCATTGCAGGTAGTATTCTCCGGTCTTAGTGTTGTGTCCGTAGTAGTCGGTGACGTTGTAGTCGCCGGAGGTGAGGGCGCGCTTGAGGTTGCCGTTGTAGTCATACTCGTAGAGGTGGCGGTAGCCGGAGCGTTCGCTGCCGATGATGAAGGTGGTGGCTGAGTAGTCCACCATCTGATACGCCGCGGGGCTGAGCCATGCCGTCGACTTGTCGGTGTAGACGAGATGCGGCACCGTGGAGGCGGGGTTCACCTTATATAGTTTGAGGTCGTTTTGGTCGCGGTTGAGCACCATCACCATGAGTTGGTTGCCGTCGGCACCGAACTCCACCGAAGGGACGTAGTCTGTGGCGGCGAGCTTGAGGTCCATGGTCTTGGTGGTGCGGTTGTCGAGGTTATAGGCGCGCACCTCCACGATGGAGTTGTCGCATCCCGCCAAGGGGTATTTATATTCGAATCTGCCGGGATACGACTCATATTCCGGCATCGGGCTGCAATAGCCCGAATAGAGGTCGAAGCCGTAGGTGGGCACATTCGATTCGTCGAAGCGCATGAAAGCGAGGGTGTTGTCGTCGGCGGACCAGCGCATGGTGTTGGTCACTCCGAACTCCTCCTCATACGCCCAGTCGGTGGTGCCGTAGATGATTTTGTTCTTCTCGCCGTCGGTGGTGATGGCGGTGTCGGTGCCGTAGTCGAGGTTGGAGATATGGATGTTGTTGTCGCGCATATAAGCCACGAGTCTGCCGTCGTGCGAGATCACCGCGCCCTGCTGCGGGCCCCCGGTGGAGACCTCTTTCATGGTGCCGCGAGCCACGTCATACACGTAGTAGCGCGCGCGGAAAGAGCGGCGGTATATCTTCTCCGTGGAGTTCCACAGGAGGATTTTCGTCTCATTGGCGGAGAGTTCGTAGCCGTCGAAGGAGCTGATTTTCACGTCCCCCTTGATGGCGTTGACATCAAAAAGGGTGGAGAGTTTTTCGCCGGTCTTATAGCTGAACACCTCTATGGCGGTGCCGTCGTCGCTGATCGCGGCGTAAGTCTCCCCGTTGGCGAGAGAGCGCATCTCCTTGATGGAGTTCGGGGCGTTAAGTTTCAAATCGCAACACTCCTCTATGGAGAGGCGTTGCGCCGCGGCGCTGAACGCGGAGGTCATTCCCATTGCCGTCAACGCGCCGATAAGTAGGTAATTTCTCTTCATGGATTAATTAGATGTTGATCCCGGCAGCCACGCCCCATGCCGTATCCGCGGGGCGCGCGTTTGGGAGAGTGACCGCGGCGGCGCGGGTGCCGCCGCGGATGCTTAATTTTATTGTTACAACTTTGATTAATAGGTGTCTTTTTAATACGATATCTTATTAATACAACGTCTTATTAATACGACGTCTTATTAAATAGGTGTCTTATTAATAAGCGCGGGCGAAGATCACGCGCTGCGCCGAGGGTTTTCCGGTGACCATGCAGACTCCCGGGGTCTTGTCGCCCTCGAGGGGGATGCAGCGGATTGTGGCTTTGGTCTCGGCTTTGATTTTCTCTTCGGTCTCGGTGGTGCCGTCCCAGTGTGCGAGGATGAAGCCACCCTTCTCTATCTGCTCCTTAAACTCGTCGTAGGTGTCGACCTTGACGATGTGGGAGTCGCGGAAATCTTTGGCTTTCTTGTAGATATTGTTTTGGATATCCTCCAAGAGGTCTTTGATGTGGGCGGCGATGCCTTCGAGGGGGAGGGTCTCCTTTTCGAGGGTGTCGCGGCGCATAAGCTCCACGGTGCCGTTTTCTATGTCGCGCGCACCGATGGCGAGACGCACGGGCACGCCCTTCACCTCGTAGTCGGCGAACTTGAATCCGGGGCGTTTGTTGTCGGCGTCGTCATACTTCACGCTCACGCCGAGGGCTTTGAGACGGTCGATGATGGGGTTCACTTTCGCGCTGATGGCCTCGAGCTGGGCGGCATCCTTATATATAGGCACTATCACCACCTGAATCGGGGCGAGATGGGGCGGAAGCACGAGTCCGTTGTCGTCGCTGTGCGACATTATCAAGGCGCCCATCAAGCGTGTGGAGACTCCCCAGGAGTTCGCCCACACGTATTCGGGCTTGTTGTCTTTGTTCATGAAAGTCACGTCGAAGGCCTTGGCGAAGTTCTGCCCGAGGTTGTGGGAGGTGCCTGACTGGAGGGCCTTGCCGTCCTGCATCATGGCTTCGATGGTGTAGGTGTTGAGGGCTCCGGCGAAACGCTCGTTGGCGGATTTCACGCCTATGATCACGGGCATCGCCATGTATTTCTCGGCGAACTCGGCGTAGAGGTTGATCATCTGCACTGTGCGCGCCTCCGACTCTTCGGCGGTGGCGTGGGCGCAGTGTCCCTCCTGCCATAGGAACTCGGCGGTGCGCAGGAACATGCGTGTGCGCATCTCCCAACGCATCACGTTGGCCCACTGGTTGCAGAGGATGGGCAGGTCGC
>CAYQMV010000078.1:0-8809 GCA_964418705.1 uncultured Sangeribacter sp. | reverse complement strand
TTTATAAATTTCTTATAATCTCATATAAGGCCATACCGGCGGAAACAGAGACGTTGAGCGAGTGTTTTGTGCCCTCCTGCGGAATCTCCAAAATAAAGTCGGCGCAGTCAACCACACTCTGCTTCACCCCCTCCACCTCATTACCTACTACAAGGGCTATCTTTGCGGAGGCGTCGCAACGGAAATCGTAGAGGGAGATGCTTCCGTGCGCCTGCTCCAGCACGGCTATGCTCCATCCCTCACTCTTCAACTTAGCCACCGCCTCATCTATGTCACGCTCGTAAGTCCACTCCACGGATTCCTCCGCGCCAAGGGCGGTCTTATGAAGTTCCGGATGCGGAGGACGACCGCTGATGCCGCACAACATTATCGAATGAAGACGGAAAGCGTCGGCGGTGCGGAACAGCGATCCGATGTTATGGAGCGACCTTACAGAGTCAGCCACCACCATAACATTCCTTTTCTCGCTTTTCCTATACTCCTCAAGGGTGGTGTTGGTGAGTTCTACTATGTTTTTCTTCTTAGTATCCATCAACTATTAACCATCTTCTATTATATAAGGAGTATTAACTCAATTCAAGCATTCTCTTAATAGGCACCACAGCTTTCTTCGCCACCTCGGTATCAACGAATATCTCATATTTTTCATCCCTCAAAGACTCATACACCTTCTCAAGAGTGTTGAGCTTCATATATTCGCATTGGTTGCACTGGCACTCCGCGTCTTCGGCGGGGGCGGGATAGAAAGTCTTCTCCGGGCAAGCGCGCTGCATCTCGAAAAGAATTCCGCTCTCCGTCACCACGATGAACTCCGTGGCGGTGCTTGAACGGGCGTAATCAAGGAGGGCGGCGGTGCTTCCCACTTTGTCAGCCAAGAGCTGCAACGGACGTTTGCACTCCGGATGCACCAAAATCTTAGCCCCCGGATGCTCCTTCTTCATATTCACTATAGCCTCCAAGGAGAAACGGTCGTGAACATGGCACGCACCCTGCCACAACACCATCTCCCTTCCGGTGACACTATTAATATAACCTCCCAAATTTTGGTCGGGACCGAAAATAATCTTCTCATCCTTGGGGAGAGAGTCAACTATCTTTCGTGCGTTGCCGGAAGTGACCACAATATCCGTGAGGGCTTTCACCGCCGCTGAAGTGTTGACATAGCTTATCACCGTATGCCCCGGGTGCGCTTTGATGAACTTCTCGAAATCGGCGGCGTCGCAGCTGTCGGCGAGGGAACATCCGGCGTTAGCGTCGGGCACGAAGACCCTCTTGTCGGGACACAAAATCTTTGCGGTCTCACCCATGAAGTTCACCCCACAAAGGATGATCACATCCGCATCCGTTTCCGCGGCGCGGCGCGCCAACGCCAATGAGTCGCCGATGCTGTCGGCTATTGATTGTATCTCATCGCGCTGATAGTAATGCGCCATTATCACCGCATTCTTTTCCGCTTTGAGTTGCTTTATTTTTTCCGCTAATTCGGAGTGTGAGAGACCTTCGTTTTCCATCCCCTTCTTTTTATTATTTGTTTAAATAAAGAATATAAAATATTTATCTCTAAAATAAAATAAGAAGAATAAGTGGTGTTCATAGTGGAGATAAATAGACCCCATAAAATTTGCACATTAACTTATAAATGTTTGATAGATGGTTATCTACACACTATCAACATCCCTTCTTATTGAATTTCAGTTCAATGGAGTGTTTGTACACACCCCTGTTGACAAGTGCAAAGTTAATAAATTTTTCGTCACAGGGTGTGGATATCCGGCATAATTGGTGTTGAAAATATGGTAGGAAAAAGTGAATTGGGTGCTTATAACTCTCCATTCCCTTGAAATAGAAAATCATAGCGAAATACTTATAAACCCGTTGTAAACGCATTATCAGAGGTTTTCAACCCCTTTTCAACATCATTTCAACAACTTTTGAACACCAAATAATGGTGGTATTAGTTTAATTTTTGTAACTTTGCTTATCAATAATGGCTTATCAATTTTGTAAGTTTGATTATCAATAAAGCATATATAAAAAGCGATGAAAAATAGAATAGGAAAAATCATCTTAGCGTCCTCTCTTTTGATAGGAGGAACTCTACCTTCGCTGGGAGTCAGCAAGGAGGAGATGGAGGAGGCGCGCACCATCACCGCGATTGTGTATCTACGCAATGCCAACAATGGATCCGACTACCTCAACAATGTGTCGGCGAAAACACTAGCCGAGCTTGAGGGGAAACTCAAAGATACAGAGAAAGCGAACCTCGCCACATTCAAAAGCGTGGGTATTCCCGGCGATTATGCGTCGTGGGACAAAGCCAAGCTGGTGGAATATTGGAGCGGCACATTCTATTCCAATCCCGAAATAAAGAAACTCGCATCGTTGGGCTATGCGCGCAACATGACCAAGCAGCGTCTGCAAGCCATGAAAGTGTCGGAGCCTTCCGCCGCCGCGGAGGAGACCCCCTCCCCCGTTGAGGAGAACAAGGATGAAAACATAGCTGAGGAGAATGATCCCAACACATCCCTCGCCAACCCCATGATGGAGGAGAATGTTGACGACAGCGAGGCATACCTCAAAGCGAAGGAGGACAGCATCTCCGCCGCCAACAAATCCAATGAGGAGGTGTCGGATCTTATAGACGACGGAGGACACACTCTTTTATATGTGATAATCCTCGTGGTGCTCGTAGCCCTCATGGCGGCATTGGTGTTTTACGCCACCAAAGTTTTCAAACGCCAGAACGAGGAGGCAGAGGAGGCGCGCCGCCAAGCCAAGATTGATGGCATGGATGATGATGAACGCCGCCGCATGCAAGCGAAGATAGATGAGCTTGAGCGCAGCAACAACGACTACCGCAACCATATCACCACCCTCGAGGAGAGAAAAGCGGAACCCGCTCCGGCATCGGTAGCCGCTCCGGCATCGGTAGCCGCTCCGGTGGAGAAGGAGGCGAGTGAGGAACGCCGCGCGCAAGCCGCTCCGGCACGCCGTCCGGCAAGAAAAATATATTTGGGAAGGGCTAACTCCGCCGGCATGTTCGTGCGCGCGGAGAAGGAACTTAACCCCGACCAGTCAGTGTTCCGATTGGTATCCACCGACGGAATCACCGGCACATTCTCCGTCGTCACCGACATAGAGGTTCAGGATAGAATCCTTGAGGATCCGCAGGCGGCGCTTGAGTACGCCTGTGTGTGCGACGACTACGACACCGTAGACCGCACCGAAATCAACACCGACCGCAACGGCACCGCCGTGTTCGAGTCCGGCAGATGGAGAGTATTAAGAAAAGCACATATATCATTAATATAAATATCATGAAGAAAGCACTCACCGCGGCGATGATGTGGGGCCTCCCCCTGCTCGCCGGAGCCGCCACGGAATCGCCGTTGTGGCTACGCAACAGCGCCATCTCCCCCGACGGCGCCACCATCGCCTTCACTTACAAAGGTGACATCTACACCATCCCCTACTCCGGGGGTGAGGCGCGTCAGATAACATCCAACGCCGCCTACGACACCAAACCTATATGGAGTCCCGACGGAAGGAACCTCGCTTTCGGCAGCCGCCGCGAGGGTTCCATGGACGTGTTCGTTGTCAACGCCACCGGCGGCACCCCACGCCGCCTGACCACCAACTCCGGCGATGAAACACCGTTGGCGTTCAAGGACAACAACACCATCATCTTCTCAGCGAAGGTGCAGCCCTCAGCCGAAGACCTCAACGGATATATCTTCCCTCAGCTATACACCGTGGACATAGAGGGACACCGTCCGAAACTCCTCTCCTCCACCCCCTCCGACGCTTTGAGCGTTGACGGCAAGGGAAGAATACTCTATCAGGACCATAAAGGTATGGAGGATTTACTGCGCAAGCATGAGCGTTCCTCCGTGACCTGCGATATATGGTTGCTCACCGACGCCGACACCAATCCCCAATACCGCAAGCTCACCGACTTCGCCGGACACGACATTAATCCGCAATGGGGCGACGGCGACACTTATTATTATGTCAGCGAGGAGTCGGGGACACTCAATGTCTATTCACGCAACATCAACGGTGGGGATAAGAAGCAGCTCACCAACTTCGACCGCCATCCCGTGCGCTCGTTGAGCGTGGCTCGCGATGGAAGAATGGTGTTCAGCCGGAATGGTGAGTTATACACCATGCGCCCCGGCGAGACACCCAAGTTGCTCACTGTCTCCATCGTCAGCGACAACACCGTGAAAGATATAATACGCACCACACGCACCAGCGGAGCCACCGCCATAGCGGTGTCGCCCAACGGCAAGGAGATAGCTTTCGTGCTCGGCGGCGACGTGTGGGTCACTTCCGTGGAATACGGCACCACCAAGCAGATAACCAACACCGCCGCGCAGGAGCGTCATGTGGAGTTCACCCCCGACGGACGCGCACTTATCTACGACAGCGAACGCGACGGAGTGTGGCAGCTATACCGCACTAAAATCAAGAATGAAGCGGAGAAACTCTTCACCTACTCCACCGAACTCGTGGAGGACCATCTCGCCACTTCCAAGAAAATATGTTTCCTCCCCAAGGTTAGTCCCGACGGGAAGAAGGTGGCTTATTTGGAAGACCGCTGCGCCCTGCGTGTGCTCAATCTTGAGAACGGCGAGGATAAAGAGGTGCTCTCCGGCGACTTCGGCTATTCCTATTCCGACGGGGATATAAATATGGAATGGAGTCCCGACTCCGAATGGCTGCTCTACGATGGCTACATAGGCGTGGGTGGCTGGAACAACGCCGACATAGCGGCGGTGAAGGCCGACGGCTCCAAGGTGGTGGACCTCACAGAGAGCGGCTACAACAACAGCGGCGCCAAATGGACAGCCGACGGTAAGGGCGTGCTCTTCATGGGCGACAAAGCCGGCAACAGAAGCCACGGCAGCTGGGGCAGCGAATATGATGTATATGTGATGTGGCTCGACCGCGACGCTTACGATAAGTTCCTTATGACAAAGGAGGAGCGTGATCTCCTAAAAGAGGAGTCAGACTCCGTGGATTCCGACAAGAACAAATCCGACAAGAATAAGAAGGATAGCAAGAAAGCGGACGGCAAGAAGAATAAGAAAGGTGAGGTTAAGGGTAAGAAGGAGATAGTTAATCTTGACTTCGATAACCGCCGCAACCGCATCCTCCGTCTCACCGGCAATTCAATGCTCTTAGGCGACTATTATCTCACCCCCGAAAAGGATAAACTCTACTACGTCTCCGTCTACGAGGATGACGGCGACCTTTGGGAACTTGACCTCAACGAGGGTGTCCCCTCGATAGTGAAAAAGGGATGGGGCATGAGCGCCCTGATACCCGATTCCGTGGGTTCCACTATCTATTCGTTGACTTCGGACGGCATAAAGAGCATAGACCTCAAATCCAAGGAGGTGAAGAGTGTGGCTTACTCCGCGAAACGTGAATACAACCCCGCCAAGGAGCGCGAGTATATGTATGAGCACATGAAGAGCCTTGTGGCAGACAAATTCTACGATGCCAATCTCCACGGAGTGGATTGGGAGGGCTACGTGGCAGACTATTCACGCTTCCTCCCCTACATCAACAATGATGATGATTTCGCAATACTGCTCAGCGAGGTTCTCGGCGAGCTCAACGCGTCGCACACCGGAGGGCGTTGCCGCGCCGCATCCGACGCGCTGCCCACGGCATATCTCGGGGCTTTCTTCGATGAGAGCTACAACGGCGACGGCTTGAAAATTAAAGAGGTGATCGCCCGCGGTCCCATCGCCCGCCGTTCCGACAAAGTGAAGAGCGGCGACATCATCACCGCCATCGACGGCGTGGAAATAAAAGCCGACCAAGACTATTTCCCACTTCTTGCCGGGAAAGTCGGGGAACGCATACGCCTGCAAATCACCCATGCCGACGGAGGCAAGGAGACATTGGTGGTGAAAGGCACGAGCTTCGGCGGGAACCGCGAACTTCTCTATGAGAGATGGAAAGACCGCAACCGCGCGATAGTTGACTCCCTCTCCAACGGAAAGGTGGGATACGTGCATATCACCGGGATGGACAGCGGCAGCTTCCGTGAGATCTACGACGACCTCATGGGCAAGTACCGCAACTGCGACGCGGTGGTCGTCGATACCCGTTTCAATGGCGGCGGATGGCTACACAACGATGTAGCGCTGCTCCTCTCCGGAAAGAAATATGTTGACTTCAAGCCCCGCGGCAAATATATAGGCAGCGAGCCCTTCTCGCAATGGTGCAAGCCCTCCGCCCTTCTCGTGGGTGAGGCGAACTACAGCGACGCCCACGGCACACCTTATACATATAAGACCCTTGGAATAGGTAAAATCGTGGGAGCGCCCGTGCCGGGCACCATGACCGCCGTATGGTGGGAGACACAAATCAATCCCCACATCATCTTCGGCGTGCCCCAGGTGACGTGTGTGGACCTCGAAGGGAAACCCTTGGAGAACCATCAGTTGGATCCCGACGTGCTGATATACAACCTCCCCGGAGAAATCACCAAAGGGGTTGACCGTCAGCTCGAGGGGGCCGTGAAAGAATTACTGAAGAAATAGATATGAAGAAAAGATTAGTGGTGTCTACCGGCGCCGGAATAAGCGCGGAGAGTGGTATTTCCACTTTCCGCGACGCCGATGGATTGTGGGAACATTATCCAGTGATGGAAGTGTGCAGCGCCACCGGATTCCGCAAGAATCCGGAGCTGATACACAAGTTCTATAATGAGCGCCGCCGTCAGATGCTCCGGTGCGAGCCTAACGCCGCGCATAAGATTTTGGCGGAGATGCAGAATGATTTCGATGTTAGGGTGATCACCCAAAACGTCGACAATCTGCATGAGCGCGCCGGGTCGGAGAATATCCTCCACCTCCATGGAGAATTGATGAAGATACGCTCCATCGCGCACCCCGACTACGTGGAGGAACTCGACAAGGATCATCTCGACACCACCCCTGCCACCCGAGGGCGCAACGGCGACTATATGCGGCCGCACATAGTCTTTTTTGAGGAGGCGGTGCCGAATATGGAGCGTGCCGTGGAATTGGTGCGTTCGGCGGATATCTTCGTGGTGATAGGCACCTCGCTGGTGGTCTATCCGGCGGCGTCGCTGTTGCAGTTCGTGACTCCGGGGACGGATATCTATTACGTGGATCTGCATCCCGCTTTGGTCAACGGGAAGGTACACGTGATCGAGGCTCCCGCCACGGAGGGTGTTCGTCTCCTGCGCGACATTTTGCAAGAGAAATACCTATAAAAAAGGGTGATAATAGACAATTTCCTAAAAAACTGCTCTATACCACAAAAAAATTCTATAAAAAATAGTAGACAAATAGTTGTGGATAAATTAAAAAATTGCTAATTTTGTCCCAACCTATAAATAACTCCAGAAAAACAGCATCCAAAAGATGCCTTAAAATTTAAAAATACATAGAAAATGGCAAAAGTAAGAGGTGCAATCACCGTAAACATTGAGCGATGCAAAGGGTGCAACCTATGCGTTGTCGCATGCCCTACGCATACATTGTCGCTTCAGCCTAATGAGGTGAACGACAGAGGTTATCATTACGCCTATATGGAGAATCCCGAATCCTGCACCGGCTGCTGCTCGTGCGCTTTGGTTTGTCCGGACGCGTGCATTGAAGTTTACAGAGTGAAAGTAGAACAATAAGTCACCTAACGCAAACAGAGAACAATATGAAAGAAGAGGTAAGATTAATGAAGGGCAACGAAGCGATAGCTCATGCTGCCATTCGCTACGGATGTGATGGATATTTCGGCTATCCCATCACCCCCCAATCAGAGGTACTCGAGACCTTGGAAGAATTGATGCCGTGGGAAACTACCGGCATGGTAGTGCTTCAAGCAGAATCAGAGATAGCCGCGATCAATATGGTGTATGGCGGCGCTTCCAGCGGTAAAGCTGTGATGACCTCCTCCTCAAGCCCCGGTGTGAGCTTGAAGCAAGAGGGTATCTCCTACATCGCCGCCGCCGAGCTTCCCGCATTGGTGCTTAACGTGATGCGCGGTGGCCCCGGTTTGGGCACAATCCAACCCTCACAAGCCGACTATTTCCAAGCATGCAAAGGTGGCGGCCACGGCGACTATCACTTGATCGTCCTCGCGCCCTCCACAGTTCAGGAGATGGTGGACTTCGTCGGCCTTGGCTTCGACTTAGCATTCAAATATACAAATCCCGCAATGATCCTCGCCGACGGTATCGTAGGTCAGATGATGGAGAAAGTGGTGCTCCCCGAGTTCCGCCCGCGCCGCACTGAAGAGGAGATTCGCAAACAATGCCCCTGGGCTACCAACGGTAGAAAGGATGGCAGAAAACGCAACGTGGTGACATCGCTCGAACTCGAGTCCTCCAAGATGGAGGTTATCAACGAGCGCTTGCAGGCACGTTACCGTGAGATCGAGAAAAACGAAACCCGATGGGAGGAAATCGGAGTTGAAGACGCCGACTATTTGATGGTTGCGTTCGGCTCTGTGGCACGTATCTGCGACAAAGCGCGCGAACTCGCCGCTGAAAAAGGCATCAAAGTAGGCATCGTGCGCCCCATCACATTGTGGCCCTTCCCCACCGAGGCTATCGCGAAAGCGGCGCAAGGCAAGAAAGGCATCCTCTGCGTTGAGCTCAACGCCGGTCAGATGATCGAGGATGTTCGCTTAGCTGTTCACGACGCTATGCCCGTGGAGCATTTCGGCCGTCTCGGAGGTATTATCCCCTCTCCCGATGAAGTGCTCGTAGCTCTCGAAGAGAAAATTATCAAACACTAAGCCATTCACCCTCTAACCAAATCTG
>CAYQMV010000077.1:0-8929 GCA_964418705.1 uncultured Sangeribacter sp. | reverse complement strand
AATATGCAAATTTAACGATTTATTTGTTATTTCGGTAGTTTGACAGCAGTTTTTTTGCTAATTTTTTGATTGACATATTTGTATATGTCAAATTTTAGGCGTATAGGTCAAATTTTATCACTAACATTTGTAGCAATATGTGGCAACCTATAACATTTCGCGTATGAAGCTCCAAGTAACAAACTCTAAAAACTCGTGTACTCTGTATGTTTTAAAATCATACAGGGATAAGTCAGGTAAAAGTACCTCCAGGTTGTTGAGCGACTTGGCTCATTGGAGGAGGTAAGTAAACGTTCAAATGGACAGAATCCAATACCTAAATTATACTTAATTCAGAGCATTTTGTCGCAACTTTGTGTGGAAGTTTCGGAGTCCATGTTGTAATTTCGCGCCACCAAAATAGGAGGTCAATTTTGAATGCGTTCGATGTCCCGACTCATTTTGGCAAATAAATAACTCATTCCTTAACCGCGATTATTCGCACAAAAGCTCAATTATGAATCTTCAAACAACACCCCAACCCACCGCACAGGTAACAGAAACCACTGAGCAAGCAGCCAACGATGTTGCAGCTACATCCAAAATCCGGTTATAGAGGCTCAGAATGGTCTTAAATCGGCTGTTCCGATTGAGCGTTCATGAAGTCAACGGAACAACACGAAGTGTAAGTTTTTTGATGTATCTGAGCCAGTTATGCCTCTGTATTACATTTTCCACGGAAAACTCCATCCAAAGGCCAAGAAACAGCCATTTATAAGGCTGATTTCCACGGCGCTCGCAGGCTCGCACCTCTACTTTTATAACTCTAAGATTAACCGTATTTTCAGCCTCCATTTTGACCTATAAGGACAACGTGCTCGATGCGTTTTGTGCCTGAAAAGTTTTGACTGTATGTATTATATTGATATTCAGAATGATATACGACTTTCAACCTCCCAAATGACCTATACGCTTAAAAAAGGGGAGTGTCGCTACATATCCCATGCGGCGACACTCAATTTTGACAATAAAAATATAGTGTAATTTTTGTATTGTTTTTAGCGCATAATACATTGAGGATTAAGGTAGATCTTTGACGCAGCGGATGTAGCTCTTGTCGGAGACACCGCCGATTTTGTAGGACGAGATAGGCCAACCGTCGCCTGCCTGACCGAGGTACTGCCTATTGTTGTTCTGTCCGGGATATTGATACCGTGTCCGGGAGAGGTATTGCCGCCACCCCAACTTTCCGTCGATTTGCATGATAGCCAATTCGGCGATAGTGGGGAGACGCCATCCATAGTCGGTGTCGGTGTCAAGATCCGAGCATGGCGATGTGCCGTAGGTGGTCACATTGCTATATATGGTTGCTGTGTCGTAAGTCGAACTCAAGTCCGCCGCGGCTATCGCGAAGCGACGCACCGGACGGTTGTTGTAGGAGAATGGCATACACTCGCCCAATATCTCAGTGGATTCCTCACTGTTGCGTGTGGAGGCGTAATTGAGATATTTGAAGGAAATGACATCATATTTCTTTCCTTCAGCGGTAGTAATACTTTCAGACTCGTACATTTGGTTGTAATCTACATCACCATTGTCTGTATAGGTAACACTTGAAACGTGCCCTAAGTTGCGCGCACAACGAATATTTAACTCAGTAATGTTGGGCCACCACATTCTTGACCCCTCTTTGGAGCTTGTGGAGAAGGCCTCCTCCGCCCATAGCACCTGTTTGGAGCCTTCGGTGGAGGATAGATAGTGCTTTTTCACCGTTGCCGACAGTTCCGCCGGGGTGAGCAGATGCGCGTTGCTTTCGATGCCGTAAAGCCCGATGTTCATACGCACATACTGATTTATCGCCGGAAGATACCAGCGTATTTCATCTTCGTCTATGATATTGTTGCCGTTGAGGTCGCGGTTGCGCTGCATACAGGCGTACATCGCGTCCATCCCGGCCTTGAGGTAGCCGGTGGTACTGTCGATTATGTCGGAGTAGCGCACCGTCCGCGTCCCGAGGAAACTGATCATGTTTTTACGCCCGAAGTCGGTGTCCGACTGCGACGAGCAGGTCGTGGAATAGTTATATGTCAACACACCTTTCCCGGTGAGGTCCTCTTCGTAGTATTCAAGGCCCCATCCGTAAGGACACACGTCATCCTCCGACTTGTCGGTGGTATAAACCGTCTGTATGGATTTTTGCTCAATGGCGAGCGATGCTTCCGTCACCGAAGAGCTTTCGTTGTCATTGGTGTTTGTGCGTGACATAATTATCAACTTGCGGGGATTCACGTTGACAAAATCTCGCCAGCGTGCCTCGTAGTCAGTTCCCGGTTCTTTTTCGTAATAGAATTCATCTACGTAAACGGAGAAGTATGCCGTATTATTGTTATTGAAGATAACATTATCATCAATATGTTGCTGAAATTTCGACATAAGGTCGCGCACATCCCATAGCGACTTGGATCCGTCGCCGGTATATTCGCTGTCGCCGGGATACGCTTCGGCGACGCTGTGGTCGGCGTCGGCGTCGAAGAGTTTGAACTTCACCCAGCGCGAGTGTGTCGCCACGAGGTCTTGGCTGTCGATGAACTCATGGATCTCGTCGGCGTTGTAGGAGTATGTCCCGTAGGGGGTGATCGCGCGGTAGCCTATGGTTCCGTTTTTGAACGCCGCCTTCACTTCGTCGCGGTCGAACGAGACAACCGTGGTTCCGTAGTGCGCGTCCATGGTGAGGTAGCGTTGCGGCTCGGTCACCACTATGTCGCCGTCGGCATCCGGACGGTCGCTGTCGGCGAACACTTTCACCGAGATTTGGTCCACACCCTTGATGTTTATTTCATATACGTAGTGGTGGTTGCGCTGTGTGGAGAAGTCCCCGTAGTCGCCGTCGCTGAAGTCGCCGAGATAGACCACGTAGGTCACATCGGCGTTCACGTTTTTCTCTATGGACTCGTCGCCGCTTTCGGCGAGGCGCACCGGCGAGGTGCCCTCATATTTGCCGCGGATGACCATGTAGGTGGCGTCGGAGGGCGCGTTTTTGATGCGGTCGTTGTAGGTGGCGAAGGTCTGCGCGTCATCCTCATGCCGGTAGCGCGACTGGCAGTAGAAGGAGAAGGAGCGCGTCTTCCCATCGTCGATATCCTCGCCGCTCTCGCTGGCGGTGGTGATGCGGTAGCTGCTGAACACCGACGATGAATAGTCGGTGAAGTATTCCTGACCCTCCGGCTCCTCCTTCTTATAGAACATATAGTTCTTCATGGGGAGGTTCACCACCTGCCATGAGGTTGGGGTGAAGGTGGCGTAGTCCGCGTCGTCGCGGACGTTGCAGTTGATGTTGACCGACACTTTCGCCATCGTTGGGACGAGGAATATCCTGCCGTTGCCGCTGTCGCCCACTTTCCCGTCGGAGTAGATGTTGACCTCGTATCCGCCGCGCTTTGTGGCTTCGTCGTGGGTTGCGCTCCCCTGGTCGATGTAGTACCCCGACATCACCACGGTGGAGAACTCCGTGGTGTTCTCCAGCTCAAGCACGTTGGAGAGGTCGGAGAATGTCTTCACCGCGCAGAGGTACTCGAACATGGTGTCGTCGCCGGTGAGGTGCGTGCGCGCGTTGGCGATGAGGGCTATGCGCGAACGTCCGGTGGTGGTGCTGATGTTGCTTATGGTGTGTTTGTCGCGGTCGATTTTCGCTTTGTTGTCGCCGTTGGTGCTGTAGGTGGAGCTGCTTGTGGCGGAGGTGCCGCGGAAGAAATATTTGGTTTTGAGGTTGCCGTTGTTGTCGAAGATGAAGAGAAACATGTCGTAGACGGTGTTGGGGATGCGCTCATGGTCGATGGTGGCGGCGCGGGTGTTTACCTCCGCGGTGAGCAGCGCGCTCCGGTCGTAGCCGAGGCTTATGCGCACAGGGACTCCCTCCTCCACATCGTTGCCGCGCGGCAAGTCGTCGCTGCACGACAACAATGGGAGCAGTAGGGTCGCAGCCACTGCCGCTGCCACCACCTTATAGTATAGTTTGGTTTCTCTTTTTATTGTTGATATCATCTCTCTTTTGTTTATTCGCCGTCGGAAGCTTGTGGCGGAGACCCCTCGCTATTCGAAGTCGGGGACCGTCACGTGTGGATGGTCGCTGTCGGTGATTGTGTAGTTTAGGGTTACACCGCTCACCGATTGGTCGATGCTCACGGCGGTGATCACAAATTGATAGTAATGGTTTCTAATGATATTGATGGGGGTGATGTTTCCGTCGCTGTCGTATGTGATTCCCCCACCGGCGCCGCGTTCCACAAACTCCAAGGGTATCTCGGCGATGGTGGCTTTGGTGGCGCTGTTGTAGACCGTCACCAGAAATTCGGTGATTTGGTTATGGTCGTCGCGTTCGGCGTTGTCGCGTTCCGGGATGTAGGCGTACCACACCTTTTTGTCGGAGTCGTACACCGCCGGGAGGGCTTTCAGCTGCCCGTTGCTCTGACGGTAGTCCCCCTCCAATGGGTTGAAGGAGGATGCGAAGGGGAGCGTGCGCGTGTCGGCGAATGTCCGCCACATCTTGCGGCTCGGGGAGCAGTATCCCTCCGCCGCCACGTTGAGCAGCCCCACGTCGGTGATTTGATAGTTCTTCACTTTGGTGGAGGTTTCGCTCATGGAGATCTCCACTTTCGCGGCGGCGCGTACGAGGCTCACCGCTATCTCCGTGGCGCGTGAGGTGTCGAGGTCGCCGAAGGTCACCGTGGTGAAACCCCACATGGGGATGAAGCTCCGGAGATAGTCGATGCCGTATTCCTCTTCGCCGTCGGGATAATTGGCGCGGACAGCCAATTTATAGGCTTTGTCGTTGTCGAGGGTCTCGTTGATTGCGCAGGTGAACTTGTAGGCGGTGACGCTCCCGGCGTTGTCGGTGACGCGGCTGAGGAATGTCAGCGGTATCCGCGCCAGCGGCGTGTCGGAATCGGGGTCGCACACCTCCACCGCCACGTTGGCGAAGTCGATGCGCCGTTCCATCGCCGTCCCGTAGTCGGAGGGGTCGTAGTCCTCCCCCCAGGTGGTGGCGCGTGTCGCCGCCTCATGGAAGGAGAGCGTGAATATGATGGTGCGCGCGCCGACGTCGGTGCCCCCGCTCGGTTCATCCTCAGTCTTGGAACAGGAGAGTGTCGCCATAGCGGGCAGCAGCGTCAGCAGCAGTATTTTGATATTTCTGAGTAGTAAATGCATTTTTTATTCCAGCTCTTTCTCACGAACCACCACCGTCCATGAATTGATGATGATGCTGGCGTCGAGCCAGCGCATATCGCTGTCGAGGAAGAAGGTGAAGGTGAAATCGTCTTGGCGGTCGAGGTATTCCTGATCCGTCATGGTGCTGTTGTAAAATCCTTTTACGAGGAGAGCGTAGCGGTAGAGCGGCAGGTTGATGATGTTCTCGCCGTTGTCGGCGCGGTTCACCACCAGACGGGCGTTGTGGTCGCTCATCATGCGTCCGATTGTCATCTCGGCGTAGAGGGCGGTGGGCGTTTCGGTGTCGCGTGAGGTGTAGGAGTCCGTGTACCATGGGCGGTAGTTGAGGAACTCACCCCCCACCACGCTGTTGTCGTAGGCGAGAACGCCGTTGTCGTCAATGATTTTGATGTCGAAATCCTCCGGATAGAGGGGTTCTCCGTCGATTTTCTCCAGGAGCACGCGCACGTTGTGCGTGTCTTTGGTGAGATAAATGGTGGTGACGTGTTCCCCGGGGGTGGCGGAGACTTCCATCTCCGCCATTCCGTGGAACAGAGCGTTGAGGTCGTGGTCAATCACGTTACCCTCCTCTCTGTCTCTGTCGAAATCGATGCTGCACGTCATATCCGTGAGGCGGTTCACCGCCTTGGTGACGTTCTCCACCGGGGCACTATAGGAATAGGACTCCCTGTCGCCGTCCTCGCACCACGCCACGAGGGTGTAGTGCCCCTCGGGGAGATCCAGAGGGATGGAGAAATCGGCGGCGGCGAGGTGCGCTCCGCTGACGTAGGTGCTGTAGGCGAGTTCCCCGTTGTCGTCGTAGGCGTACAGTCCCACCGACGAGACCGAGGTGGCGAACGCGTCCACATACTTCATGTTGCGGTCGTAGACGAACTTCACCCTAAAAGTGCCGCAGTCAGCGTTGTCGTAGATCCAATCCTCACACGAGGCGGTGGTGAGAAGTGTCCCCACCGCCAGCGCGTGAAGAAGCGCTCCGAGACCTAATTTGCGTGTCGTTGTCATTGCGTTATTTCATATCCTCGCCGAGGATGGATTCCTGACGAACCACTTTCCAGCTCAAGATATTGATCTGGGCGTTGAGATAGGAGTAGCTCTCTTGGGGATATTCAGTGTGCTTGATGCTCTCATAGTACACGGGGGTGCCGAGTCCCGACACACCTTTAAGGGTGATGTCGTAGAGGTGGTTGCGCACTATCGCGTTGAGGTAGTTGTCGTTAACCACGCCGAAGTGGTCGATGTTCAGGTAGTAGTAGCATTTGCCGTTCTCCCAATAGAGGGCGGTGCCCATGTTGTTGAGCACGAGTTGGGCGTCGTCAGCGTTCTTGCCGGTGTTGTAGACGTTCTCTTGCTCGGTGTCTACCACCAATTTGGCTTGCCATGCCTGCTCACCGTAGCCGGTGGTCACCACCGGTGCCAGCTTCACGCTTATCGCGTCGCCGATGCCCGCCTCTTTAAGCAGCTCCTGACCATACTTCTTGAAGTTCTCCGCTTTGTAGAAGAGACCGTTGTATTTCACAAGGTCGGCTTTGGTGCCGTCGCTGTAGTGGAGTTCCGCCACGGCGAGGAGTTGGGTGTTGAAGTAGTCGGATTTGTTGTTGTAGGTGAGCTGGATGGTGTTCTCCTGGGGATAGAACGTGGTCACTTTAGCCACGGCTCCATCCTTGGTGTTCTCTTTCACCACCTCGCTGTAGTTGAAAGTGCAGGTGTAAAAGTCGTCGAGAGTCTCCACCGCGGTGGGGAGGGCGGGCTGTCCGTTGTTGCCGCCGGTGGATGATGCTGTGTTGTTGTCATCGGGTGTGGTGGGATCCGGTTCCTCGGTGGGAATCTCCGGCTCCTCGTCACTGCCTCTCATTCTCACGCCGGAAGCTCCGCTGGTGGGGTAGGGGGTGTTGCCCCAATATGAGCGGTAGAGGCTCGCGTCGTTCCAATTCCATGTCCAATTGATATTCTCAATGTTCTTCACGAGATAGGACCTCTTGGGCACGTTCACAAGCTTATAGCCCAGCACCACGGGTGTGATGGTGGTCTTGGTGGAGGATTGGAAGTCGGTGCCGTCCACGATTTCAATCTCGTTGTTGGCGTAGGTGAAGTTTTCGGCTTCGGTGACTCTCACCTTGGCGTTCACACGGTCGATGTAGACTTTCACCGCGGAGGTGGAAGCCTCGGTGATTGAGGATTTGATGTTGGAGGTGATATCCACGGCGTAGATGTTCTCTTTGCCATCGTTGTAGACGGAGTTGGACATTACGAATGGACCGGAGGTGTTGGTGAACGCCTCGGTGTATGCCTGCACGTCGGAGAGTGTCTTTCCGTAGGTGAACGCCCGGACTGCGTCGGTGGGGTTGATGATCACCAGAAGTTTCTTGGCCTCGATCTCGGTGGCTTGCAGCACGAGGGTGGAGGCGCTGATAAATTCCACGTTAGTGGCTACGGCGTTGCCGCCGGTGCCCCCCTCTTGGGTGTCAGTGGCTTCGGCGGAGAGGGTGCGGTAAACCTGTTGGGAGAAATTTCCGTCGGCGTCGAAGAATAGGAATAGAGCGTCTTTGATTTTGCTGTCGATGAGTCCGGTCTCGTAGTCGGAACCATTTTCAAAGTCGCCTGTCGTCACGGTTGTGGTGCGTGTGGTGGCGTTTTGAGCCATGATATTGACGGTGACGTACTTGTCGCCTGCCACGGGATCCTCATTGGGATCATCCGGGGCGTCGCTGGAGCAGGCGGTGAATAGAGCCATGGCAGCCAGCATAAGGGTTGTTTTTTTCATTACAGAGTAATATTTACAATTAGTATTTTGAGTATTTTTGATTGTCTGAGGTTTGATAGCTTTTCTGAGGTTTGATAGCTATGGTAAGGATGCCTTTTGGGCGTATGGATTCCCCGTGGTAGGGGTGTCGTGGTTGTGTAGCAAGGTCCGTTTTCGCACATTCTTTGTGATTTTTTGACTCTGTAATGTCAGAGTTGGGTCGGTAGAGCTGTGTGGATAGAGCCCGGGAGAGAGTGAGATTCACAAAGGGAGAGATTCAATGTGTGGTTTGCGGCGCGGAGCCGCAACAAATAAGGACGTGGATAAAAAAGATTTTACCCCCCCCATTTGTTAAAGAGTGCAAAAGAATTGCATTCCATTCTAATGGAAGGGCTTGCCGGTGGTGTCGCCGTTCCCGATTAAGGGAAATTGTGATGGTGACTGAAGTGAGTCTTGCGTGCCATACAAAAATTACATGGTGGAACGTCGGTTCCGGTTTTAAGAGTTAATAATTTGTTTATTTAGTAGTTACCCTTGAGTTGAGAGATAGAGTTGGAAAAAAAGAGACCCAATTCACAACCGAAGAGTCGCGTGTGGCGCGGTTATGCCTTTTGTACTTTTGGGGCATATTTGCGCCTTAGGAATCAAAAATTTGATTTCCGACGGTGCAAAGTTAGGGTGCTATTTTAGTAACTTTTATGTCATTGTGTCCGAAAACCTTTATATTTTGTCTAAATTTTTTTAGAAATCACCCTCTCATTCTCAATCCTTTGCGATTTTCTTTCCATTTTCTTTGGTCAGTTTTGGAAAAAGTTGTAACTTTGCAGCCGGGTAAGTCCCATACGACGAGCTCCTTGTGAATCCCCCAGGTCTTGATCGAAGCAAGGGTAGCAGGTTGTAGCATGTGCGATGTGGTAAGCTTGCCCACCCGCCTCTTTAGCTCAGCTGGCCAGAGCACGTGATTTGTAATCTCGGGGTCGTTGG
>CAYQMV010000076.1:2167-9094 GCA_964418705.1 uncultured Sangeribacter sp. | reverse complement strand
CTACTCACAAACGCAAAAAAAGACTGAGAAAGAATCGTCATAAGAAGAAATAATTTGACGACGATATTATAAAGAACAGACGCCGGTGAGGATCTTTGGAAAGCATTATCACAGCCGTTTGTTCTTTATACTTTAAACCCTGTCCCTCCCGGGACATTCACAGGACTTTGACGTATTAGACTATTGTGCGGACACAGGGGTGTCCGCGCTTACGAGACTCCACGGATTCAAGCAACGTTGTCACTGCGTTGTTTGAATCAAAGTCTTGGAAAAACACGCAGTGATAAGAATTTTTAGTAGAAATGAAAAGCGAATTAGTAGTAGACGTCAGTCAGAAGGAGATTCAAATTGCTCTTTTGGAAGACTCTCGACTGGTGTCGCTCCAGAAAGAGGCACGAAATGCCGGCTACGGCGTGGGTGATATCTATCTGGCACGAGTGAGAAAGCTTATGCCGGGACTCAACGCCGCCTTTGTGGATGTGGGCTACGACAAAGATGCTTTTCTTCATTATCTCGATTTGGGCGCGCACTACGCCTCCTACGCCAAATATCTCCAGGAAGCCGAGGAGAACAAAGATAGTGTGCCTCAAATGCCTAAAGGAAAACTGGAACCGGATATCCCAAAATCCGGCACCGTGCCCGATTTGCTTAAGGCAGGTCAACATTTGTTGGTTCAGATCACCAAAGAACCTATTAGCACCAAGGGCCCGCGCCTGACCGCCGAACTCTCTTTCACCGGCAGGTTTATGGTCCTCCTCCCTTTCAGTGAGAAAGTTTCCATTTCTCAGAAAATTAAATCCGCGGAGGAGAAAATCCGTTTGCGCCAGCTCATTAGCAGCATCAAGCCCAAAGGCTTCGGCGTGATTGTCCGCACATCCGCGGAAAACAAAAGGGTGGCTGAACTCAACAATGAGATGCGTACTTTGATAAAATGCTGGGAAGACTCTATCGCCAAAATGCAGAGCGGCGAAGCCCCATCTCTCATTTATGAGGAGGATTCGCGCGCCGTCAGCATTATCCGCGACATTTTCAGCCCCTCGTTCGAAAACATTTACGTCAACGACGAGGAGACGCTCGAACAAATTAAGAATTATGTGTCGCTGATATCGCCCGAGAGCAAAGATATCGTTAAGCTCTACAACAAGCCGATGCCGATATTCGATCACTTCAATATCACTCGGCAGATCAAAAGCAGCTTTGGCAAGATAGTTTCCTTTAAAAGTGGGTCTTACATCATTATTGAACACACCGAGGCGCTTCATGTGATCGATGTCAATTCAGGCAACCGCACGAAGGCATCCAACGACCAAGAAACCAACGCACTCGATGTGAACATGAGGGCTGCCGACGAAATAGCGCGCCAATTGCGCTTGCGCGATATGGGTGGCATAATCGTTATCGACTTCATTGATATGAACAAGCCCGAGCACCGACAGAAATTGTTTGAACACATGCGCGAAGTGATGGCTAACGACCGCGCGCGCCACAATATCCTGCCGCTGAGCAAGTTCGGATTGATGCAAATCACACGACAGAGGGTTCGCCCGGCGTTGGATATTCCCTCCGATGAGAGTTGCCCCTCATGCTTGGGCAAGGGCGTGATTCAATCATCGCTCCTCTTCACCGACATTTTGAAAGAGAAGATTGATTATCTCGTCAACACTCTCAATGTGTCGAAATTTAAATTGTTTGTACACCCCTTTGTGGAGGCGTACATTAAAAAAGGAGTTTTCTCACTTTATGGCAAATGGCGCCGCGAGTTCGGACGCTCATTCAAGATCATCGCCGACGAGTCAATGGCGTATCTCCAATATAAAGTGATTGATGCCGACGGCAAAGAGCTCGACCTCAAGGAGGAGAGTGACGCCGGCACCCGACAAACTAAAGAAAAGAAAAGAGCAAAAAAAAGAGATAATGAGGAAGCGGAATAGTCCGCCAATCCATCTGACCTTAAAGGAGGCATGCCGCCAACCACGGCATACCTCCTTTTTTCTTTATCCTCCCCAATCCTCTATAATCCTTTCCAATCCTTTCTATTCCTCCCCTTATTGAGAATAATATTTCGTTTGTTTGGGAAATTTTGCTAATTTTGCGCTAATAATTTATTTACGACATAATATGGCACTATGGTTTGAAACAAAAGTGCGCTACGATAAAATGCAAGAGAACGGCGCTGTCAAGAAGGTTAACGAACCTTATCTCGTCGACGCACTCTCTTTCACTGAGGCGGAAGCACGCATTATTGAGGAGATGAAGCCCTTCATCTCCGGAGAATTCTCTATCTCGGCAGTGAAGAAAACTAAAATCGCGGAAATATTCTGGGATGCCACCGGCGACCGTTACTTCATGGTGAAGGTGAATTTCATCACTCTCGATGAGAAATCCGGCATGGAGAAGAAGTCCGCAAGCTTCATTTTGGTGCAGGCGTCCGATTTCGAAGGGGCTTTCAAAAACTTCATGGAGGGGATGAAAGGCTCCGCCGCCGATTTTGAGATTGCTTCTATCGTCGAGACACCCTTGATGGATGTCTATCCTATCGATTTGGGCGATTCCAAGGATGGACGGGCTGACGGACTCGCTGAGAAGAAAGAGGAGGCTGCGCAATGATTAAAGAGGCACTTTCCGAACTTGGAAAGAGTATCCCTTCCGGAGTGAGGCTCGTGGCGGTGTCGAAGTTCCATCCCGCGGAGGCGGTGATGGAGGCTTACGCCGCCGGTCAACGTTGTTTCGGCGAGAGCCGCGTGCAGGAGCTGCTGGAGAAACGCCCCAAGCTCCCCTCGGATATCGTCTGGCACTTCATCGGACACGTACAGACCAACAAACTTCGTCAGCTTATTGGCAACGCCGACATGATCGAGAGCGTGGACTCCCCGCGTCTCTTGTCGCTTATAAACAAAGAGAGCGCCGCGAAAGGGGTATGCACGAAAGTACTGTTGCAACTCCACGTCGCTCAGGAGGAGACAAAGTTCGGATTCCTTCCCGAGGAACTGATGCAGTATCTCGACGGTGGCGAATGGCGTGAACTCAAGAATGTGGAAATCTGTGGAGTGATGGGGATGGCGTCAAACACCGACGACGAGGCCCGCATCGTCAGAGATTTCCAAAAGATACGCGCCGCTTTCGATGAGATCGAGCACCGTCTCGGTGCCGAACTCCCCTCGTTCAAAGAGGTGAGCATGGGAATGAGCCATGATTGGCGACTCGCCGTCAAGAATGGTTCCACACTCGTCAGAATCGGCACTTTCATCTTCGGAGAAAGGGATTATTCAAAGAAATAATTCGTCCAATATAAAATCTACGATGGATAATTTCTCAATATCTCTCTCCCGATTAGTCTTTGTTTATAATATGAGGAACATAATATAAATAATTAACCCAATAACAATTAACCATGACACAGGAAAAGAAGAACTATACATTACCTATCATAGTAATGTTTTTGCTATTCTTTATGATAGCGTTCGTGACTGGTTTCCAGAATCCGTTTGGTGTGATTCTTAAAGAACAATTGTCTCTTAGCAACTTCCAATCACAGATTGGCAACTTCGCTAACTTTATCGCATACGCCTTTATGGGACTTCCCGCGGGAATGATCCTCCAAAAGAAAGGCTACAAATTTTCAGCCATCCTCGCGGTGGTGTTCGGCTTGGTCGGTGTGGGCTTGATGCTCATCTCCAGCACTCTCGACGCCGGGTCGGTGTTCACCATCTACCTTATCGGCGCGTTTGTGGCCGGATTCTCCATGTGTGTGCTTAACACCGTGGTTAACCCCATGCTCAACACTCTCGGAGGCGGTGGCAAAAAGGGTAACCAACTTCTCCAATTCGGCGGTTCGCTCAACTCCCTCGGAGCCACTATATGCCCGATTCTCGTAGGTTACTTCCTCGGCGGTTCCGTGAAAGGTGCCACTTTGGAGCAGGGTCGCGCCGCGCTCTTCGTGGCGTTCGGCATCTTCGTGCTCGCCTTCATAGTACTCGCTTTCTCAAAACTCCCCGAGCCTATCCTTGAGGAAATCAAAGCCCTCAAAGAGAAAGAGGCGAGAGAGACAGCGCATCTCTCCGACGAGGAACGCGCTAAAAGAAAAAAAACAGAGCCGAGTTTGGCGGGAGTATTCAAATTCCGTCATTATGTGCTTGGCGTGGTGGCGATCTTCCTTTACGTAGGTGTGGAGGTAGGTATCCCCAACATGGCTAACCTTTACATGACAGGTTCTGAGGCTGAGGGCGGCTTGAACATGGCTGCCACCGTAGCCACCGCCCTTGTCGGTATCTATTGGTTGTTGATGCTCATCGGACGTTTCGTGGGCGGCATGATTGGCGGCAGCGTTTCCAGCCGCACCATGCTCACTTGCGTCGCTGTCTTGGCGTTGCTCTTCCTTTGCGGAGCCATCTTCTGCAACCCCGAGGTGAAAGTTCCCTTCCCCGGCTATGAGACCGACCCCTCGTTCTCCGTCGGAATGTATGATGTATCGATCAATATCATCTTCTTAGTCCTTTGCGGACTCTGCACCTCCATCATGTGGGGTGGTATCTTCAACCTTGCGGTGGAGGGTCTCGGAAAATACACGGCTGTGGGTTCCGGATTCTTCATGGTGATGGTATGCGGCGGCGGCGTGCTCCCCTTGATTCAGGGTGTGGTGGCTGACGCATGTGGCTTCCTTGCCAGCTATTGGGTGCTTGTTGCCGCAGTGGCTTATCTCCTCTTCTATGCCCTCGTGGGTAGCAGAGTGAGCAAAAACGCTATTAATAACAAATAATAACCCATATAAAAAGAGGGGAGGCGCGCGCCTCCCCTCACAAACAATCTAATAATGAAAGCAGACGTAATGAACCGCGCAGCAGACAATATGCGCATTCTTATTGCCGAGATGGTGGAGAAGGCTAAATCCGGACACCCCGGAGGCTCCATGGGGGGCGCCGACTTCACCAACGTGTTGTATTCAAGTTTTTTGGTATATGATCCTGACGACGCCACTTGGTTTGCACGCGATAGGTTTTTCCTTGATCCCGGACACATGTCGCCGATGCTATATTCGGTGCTCTCCCTCACCGGGCATTACTCCCTTGAGGATCTCCAGCAGTTCCGTCAGTGGGGGAGTGTCACTCCCGGTCATCCTGAATTAGATCCGCACCGCGGCATTGAAAACGCCAGCGGTCCCTTGGGTCAAGGCCATGTGTTGGCGGTGGGATGCGCCATTGCCGAACGCTTCCTTCAGGCACGTTTCGGCGATGTGGTGGCTCACAAAACGTATGCCTTCATTAGCGACGGCGGCGTGCAGGAGGAAATCTCCCAGGGCGCCGGACGTCTAGCCGGGTTGTTGGGATTGAACAACCTTATAATGTTCTATGATGCCAACAGCGTGCAGCTCTCCACCATCGTCGATGAGGTGACTCAAGAGGACACCGCGGCCAAGTACCGCGCGTGGAATTGGAACGTGATCGAGGTGGACGGCACCGACCCCTTGGCGCTCTCCGGTGCTTTGAAAGTGGCGGTTGAGGAGCAAAATCGTCCCACGCTTATCATAGGACGCACTATCATGGCGCGCGGCGTGGTTGCCGCCGACGGTTCATCCCTGGAGGGGGCTGTCTCCACCCACGGACAACCGCTGAGCAAGGCCGGAGCCGACATTGCCAAGACCGTCGAGAATCTCGGTGGCGATCCCAATGATCCTTGGAAAATCTTCCCCGAGGTCAAAGAACTTTATGCCGCACGCCGCGAGGAGCTGCGCGCTATCGTGGCTAAGCGTCGTGAGGCGTATGCCGCATGGGCGAAGGAGAACCCCGAAAAGGCTGCCCTGCTCAACGACTACTTCAGCGGCAAGCTCCCCGAGTTGGATTGGAACTCCATAGCGTTGAAGCCTAATATGGCTACCCGCAACGCCTCCGCCGCCGTGCTCGGCTATTTGGCGGAGAAAGTGGGCAATATGATTGTCTCCAGCGCCGACCTTTGCAATTCCGACAAGACCGACGGATTCCTCAAAAAGACACACGCCATCGCCAAGGACGACTTCTCCGGAGCATTCCTCCAGGCGGGAGTGGCTGAGTTGACCATGGCTTGCATCATCAACGGCATCGCTCTCCATGGCGGTATGCTTGGAGCTTGCGGCACCTTCTTCGTATTCAGCGACTATATGAAGCCCGCTATCCGTATGTCGGCGTTGATGGAACTTCCCGTGAAGTTCGTATTCTCCCACGACGCGTTCCGTGTCGGCGAGGATGGCCCCACCCACCAGCCGATTGAGCAGGAGGCGCAGATACGCTTGCTCGAGCAGATGAACAACCTCTCCGGAGGTATGGCGGCGTTGGTATTGCGTCCCGCCGACTCGCGTGAGACCGTGCAGTGCTATAAGTTGGCGATGGAGAACACCAAATCACCCACGGTCATGATTTTCTCCCGTCAGGACTTGGTGGATATCCCTGCCACCGCCGAGAAGTGCGCCGACGGAGTGCCTCATGGCGGTTATGTGCTCTACGATTCCGAGAATCCCGAGGCTGTGCTTGTCGCCAACGGCAGCGAAGTCTCGTTGCTATGCCAGGTCGCTGAGAAATTGGCTGGCGAGGGCGTTGGCGTGAGAGTCGTTTCCATGCCTTCAGTAGGATTATTCTTGCGTCAAAGTGAGGAGTACCGCAACAAAGTGCTCCCCGAGGGCGTTAAGATATTCGGACTCACCGCCGGACTCCCCTCCGTGTTCTATCCCGTGATGCGCGGAAAATGGGAGGTGTTCGGCCTTGAGAGATTCGGTGCTTCCGCTCCTTACAAGGTTCTTGATGAGAAGTTTGGTTTCACCGAAGAAAATATTTTGAAAAAAGTTAAAAATTTTATAAGCTAATAGTTTTTCATATTACGAAAAATTATATAACTTTGCCGATGTAATTTACTTAGGGGAAATTATGTAGTTTTTGAAAATTAAATTAAGTAAGGATATGA
>CAYQMV010000076.1:0-2067 GCA_964418705.1 uncultured Sangeribacter sp. | reverse complement strand
ATTTACTTAGGGGAAATTATGTAGTTTTTGAAAATTAAATTAAGTAAGGATATGAAAAGAATTTTAATTTCTGCATTCTGTGCCGCGGCTGTCGCCGGAGCGTTCAGCGCTTCAGCGCAGGAGGTCACATACGTGGAAGATTGTTCTCAGGGCGTATTGTTGAATAAGAACTCTGACAATTGGTTTATCACCGCGCGTGGCGGCGCAAATGTGCTGTTTGGTAGCGGACAGGGCAACGCTGAATGGAAAGACCGTATCGGCGCTCTCGGATCCGTATATGCCGGTAAATGGTTGACCCCTAACTTCGGTCTCCGTTTCGGCGTGGATATGCAAATGGTGAAGGGTGCCACCACGGGTGAGTTCCGCGAGCAGACCCTTGAGGCACTCGGCAATGGCTACTATCCCAAAAAGTACTATGCGCTTGGCGTAGGTATCGACGGATTGATCAACCTTACCAATTGGTGGTGCGGCTACAAGCCCGACCGCGTTTACAACGCCATTTTCCATGGCGGTTTCGGCGCGATGATGCCTGTGGACCATATCTATGAAAATGGTAGTCCGAAGTGGAAATTGGAGACCGGCAACAACGCATTCTATGTGGCTGGTGGTTTGCAAAATGATTTCAACTTGAGCAAATCATTCTCCCTTTTCATCGACCTTGAGGCTACAGTCTATGATTTCGCCGCTAAGGATTACGTATTGGGTGTTGCCGCAGGTTTCACCTACAAGTTCCCCAAAAGAGATTGGAGCTGCCCCGTCACCGCTGTATGCCCCACATGGAAATACACCGATGCCGAGGGTGACGCTCTCACCGCTCGTTTGGCGGCTGCCGACAGCCAAATCCGCGACTTGCAACGCAAGCTCGACGATTGTTTGAACCGTCCCGTGAAGACCACTGTGGCAAGCGATTGCGACGGCTTGGCTACCGTCTACTATCCCATCAACGTTTCCACAATCGGCAAACGTGAGGCTGGCGTGCTCACAGCGGTCGCTCAGGTGATGAAGAACAATCCCGACACCAAATATGAACTTACAGGTTGGGCTGACAACTACACCGGCACCGACGCTGTCAACACTCGCCTCCGCAACGCCCGTGTCGACGGAGTGAAGAA
The DNA here is from genome assembly GCA_964418705.1 of uncultured Sangeribacter sp. GTDB lineage: Bacteria > Bacteroidota > Bacteroidia > Bacteroidales > Muribaculaceae > Lepagella. The sequence goes on along the minus strand of CAYQMV010000076.1, from coordinate 955 downwards.
GTTCTTGGTGAAATGTGGCGTTAACGCTGACCAACTTATCACTAAGGTGGACAGCAACAACCTCACTGACTTCGGCGCTAAGAGCGCTTCCATGGACCGCGCGGTCACTATCAAGGAAGTGAAATAACCCGCTGCTTTATTTAAAACTATTATAAATTGAAGGGTGGATCCTGTTCGGGTTCCACCCTTCTTTTTTCTGAGAATTTGCTTCAATAAATTTTTCTAAAAGTTGTTTCGTGTCTTAATTTTTTATACCTTTGCTCATAGAAATATCGCACTCTTACTAAGAGTGCGACATTTTCTGATGGTGTTTTTACATAATATATTCGGAAACTTCTCTACCTTTTCATCATGGAAACGAGAACCGGAATCAATACAATGAACTCGCCTGTCAATGGGACAGACGACCGCGAAGCGCACACTTTCCGTTGGTATGCCGCCCGCACTCAGATGAACTGTGAGCGTAAGGCGGAACGGGAATTCAGGGGCATAGCGAAAGAAACATATCTCCCGACTCAGGAGGAGATCCATCAATGGAGTGACCGCAAGAAGAAAGTCGAGCGCATAGTCATTCCCATGATTCTTTTTGTCAAGATGGACGACAAGCGCGCCCACCATCTCCATCGCACCCCTTACTTCTACGGCTTCATCGGCCATGACCGCCACAACACCGCTCCGGCGCCCATCCCCGATAAAGACATAGAGACTCTCCGTTTCATGCTCCGTCACTCCGACACCCCCGTCTCCATCGAACCCCTCCCCATCAAACTCGGCGACAAAGTCCGCGTTGTCCGCGGAAACCTCAAAGGTCTGGAGGGTGGTGTCTTATCCTGTTCCGGTGTCGACTCCTACCTTTACGTACGATTAGACCTCTTAGGTTGTGGCGCCAAAGTGAAGATACAATCCTCCGATATCGTAAAAGTGTAAAACCCCAATATATTGCTTGAATAAATAT
>CAYQMV010000075.1:0-9190 GCA_964418705.1 uncultured Sangeribacter sp. | reverse complement strand
TATTTGAAGAAATTATACTAAATTACCAACAAATCAGTAAACTACAGACACAGCGTGACGAGTTATTGCCACTGCTGATGAACGGGCAAGTAAGCGTTACGCAGCCAGCGGTAAATTGCGATTTGCAGATTGGCGTAATGTAGGCTAAAATGATGATTAAAATTGTAATTTTCCCTATTTTAATTGGTTAATTCAGCATAAAGGATTAACTGGCTCCGAAAAAGTGTCATATATGACACTTTTTCGGAGTGCAAATATAATTAGAATATTTCATATTAGCAATTATGCTTCCGATTCCGCCGCCGCTCATTTATATTTGGCGGAACTAAATATATTTTGTATCTTTACCGCATATTAATAAGGAATTATATATGAGTGCGGCAAAATGGATAGGTGGAATCATCGGCTTTATGGCGGGTGGTCCGTTGGGTGCCTTGGCGGGATATGCCTTGGGCTCCTTGATTGGAAAAGCGATTGATAAAGGGGAGGATGATGGTCTCCCTCATGACATTCCGAGCGATCATGCGCAAAATTATGACTATGACCCGTTGGAGGGGGATAGAACAAGTTTCCGCTTCTCCTTGTTGGTCATGGCGTCGTATATTATACGCGCTGACGGACGAATCATGCACAGCGAGATGGAGTATGTGCGTGCCTTTGTGCGTCAGAACTTCGGGGAAAGTGCGGCGGAGGAGGGGAATGCCATTCTGTTGCGTCTCTTCGAGCGGCGTAAGGAGATGGATCGCTATGACCCGAATGCCTTCGTCACCGTAATTCGTGATTGTGGCGAACAGCTCTCCAAAGTTCTCACTTACGAGCAACGCTTGCAGATGTTGGCGTTCCTCTGCGGAATCGCGAAGGCGGACGGACATGTAAGTCCGGAAGAGATTGACGCTTTGAAGGAGGTTGCCGGGTATATGCGGATGCGGGACGCGGAGGTCGACTCGCTTCTGAACTTGGGAGGCGACTCGCTCGAAGAGGCATATAAAGTCTTGGAGATAACTCCGGAAGCCACTGACCGGGAGGTTCGTGCCGCTTATCGTCAGATGGCACTTAAGCATCATCCCGACCGCGTGGCTTCCCTTGGCGATGATGTCAGGAGAGCCGCCGAGGAGAAATTCCGCCAAATCAACTCCGCCAAGGAAATGATATATAATGCGAGAGGAATCCGCTGATAATTGCGAATGCCATTGCGTTTCTTATCGGAAACACCCAATTAAGAAGCGAAATTAAAAACCGAAGTGCTAAAATTCCGTATTTTCTTTTTTGCTAAAAAATGACTACCTTTGCGAGTTATTTCGGATGAGAATTTCCCGGAAGAGGGGATTCCGCATTTGAGTTTTTTAGAATTGAAGATGAATACCCGTGAAGAAAAATTAGAGGCGTTTGGCAGGATGCTTGATGTCCTCGATGAATTGAGAGTGAAGTGCCCGTGGGATGCCAAGCAGACCAATGAGTCGCTGCGCCCGAACACAGTGGAAGAGGTTTACGAATTAGTCGACGCCCTTATTTCCGACGATATCCCCAACATAAAAAAAGAATTGGGGGATATCCTTCTTCATGTGGCTTTCTATTCCAAGATAGCGTCGGAGAAAGAGCAGTTTGATATCGCCGATGTCTGCAACGCCCTCACCGACAAACTTATATTCCGTCATCCCCATGTGTTCGGGAATGTGCGTGCCGACGACACGGAGACGGTGCTCAAGAATTGGGAGGAGATTAAGCTCAAAGAGAAGGGTGGCAACAAGACCGTGCTCGGCGGCGTGCCCTCGGCTCTCCCCGCATTGATCAAAGCCAACCGCATCCAAGAGAAAGTCGCTCACGTCGGTTTCGACTGGGAAGAGAAAGAACAGGTGTGGGACAAGGTGAAGGAGGAAATCATGGAATCGGAAGCCGAGATTGTGAAAGGGGACGCTGTGAACCTTGAAAAAGAGTTCGGCGACCTCTTCTTCGCCCTTGTGAACGCGGCGCGCTTATACGGCATCAACCCCGAGAACGCACTCGAGAAAACCAACCGTAAATTTATCTCCCGTTTCAACTATCTTGAGAACAAGTCCAAGGAACAGGGCCGCCAGCTTAAGGATATGACCCTCGCCGAGATGGACGCTATCTGGAACGAGGCTAAAAAACTTGAACAGTGATTCTTTGCATCACAGAGAAACCCTCCGTGGGGAGGGATATCGCTAAAATCCTCGGAGCCACCACCCGTAGGGACGGTTACTTCGAGGGAAACGGCTATTGCGTCACTTGGACGTTCGGACACCTGTGTACCCTCAAGGAACCGCATGACTACGTGGAGCGTTGGAAGCATTGGTCGTTGGGTACTATCCCGATGATACCACAGCGTTTCGGCATAAAACTCATCAACGATTCCGGCATAAAAAAACAATTCTCGGTGATCGAGAAATTGATAGGGGAGTGCGAGAGGGTGATCAACTGCGGCGATGCCGGGCAGGAGGGTGAACTAATCCAGCGATGGGTGATGCAGAAAGCCTCCTGCAACAAACCTGTGGAGCGGCTGTGGATATCCTCCCTCACCGACGAGGCCATCAAAGAGGGTTTCAACCACTTGCGCTCCAGCGATGATTTGCAGCCCCTCTATATCGCCGGATTGTGCCGTGCCATAGGTGACTGGGTGCTCGGAATCAATGCCACGCGGCTGTATACCCTCAAATATGGACAGAACCGCCAGGTGCTCTCCATAGGAAGGGTGCAGACTCCTACGCTAGCGCTCATAGTACAACGCCAGAAGGAGATAGACAATTTCGTGCCCAAGGATTCATGGGAGCTGCGCACCCTCTACCGCGGAGCTTTGTTCACCGCCGGTCTCCCTCAGTTCGCAACCAAGGAGGAGGGGGACGCTAAGATGGAGTCTATCCGCGACGCGGAACTGCAAATCACCGATGTCGCTAAAAAGAAGGGCACGGAGGCCCCGCCACGTCTGTTCGACCTGACAAGCCTACAGGTGGAGTGCAACAAAAAGTTCGGCATGAGCGCCGACGAGACGCTCAAAACCATACAATCACTCTACGAAAAGAAACTCGCCACCTATCCGCGTGTCGACACAACATACCTCACCGACGACATTTACCCCAAGTGCGGTCAGATTCTCAACAATCTCCCGCAATATCAGAATCTTTTGCTCCCCTTGAGGGGCAAAGCCCTGAAGAAGAGTAAGAAAGTGTTCGACAACTCGAAGGTGACGGATCACCACGCCATAATTCCCACGGGGCAGAACCCCGACACCCAAGCCCTCACCATGGCGGAGAAGAACGTGTTCGACACAATCGCTAAGCGTTTCATCTCGGTCTTCTATCCTGACTGCCGTTTTGAGCAGACGGTGGTGAAAGCGAAGGTGGAGAAGGTCAACTTTAAGGTCACCGGGAAGGTGATTTTGGACGCCGGATGGAAGGTGATATACGCCTCCGCGGAGAAATCCGCCGAGACTCTCGCTCCCGCCGATGGACCCGATACCGTGGAGGACGCCTCTCAGACACTCCCGGTGTTCACCGTGGGAGAACATGGACCGCATAAGCCGGAGTTGGCTAAGAAGACCACCCAACCCCCGAAGTATTACACCGAGGGAACACTGCTAAAGGCGATGGAGACCGCTGGAAACATGGTGGAGGATGAGAACCTGCGTGAGGCTCTGAAAGCCAACGGCATAGGCCGTCCCTCCACACGCGCCGCTATAATTGAAGTTTTGTTTAAACGGGGATATATACGCCGCGAGCGCAAGTCGCTGCGCGCCACCCAAGCCGGCATTGACCTTATCTCCTTGATCAAGGAGGATTTGCTCAAGAGCGCGAAGCTCACCGGTATATGGGAGAACCGCTTGCGTTTAATCGAACAGAAACAGTATGATGCCGCCACGTTTATCCAGCAAATCAAGGAGATGGTTTCCAACATCACCGTGGCGGTGCTCTCCGACAACTCCAACCGGCGCATCGAAGCGCAAGTGGAGGAGCCTAAGTCCGCATCCCAAAAATCAGCGCAAAAGTCCACGCGTAAGCCGTCGGCGAAATCAGAGAAAAAGTAAATGACTCATGGATTGGAATCTCATCATTCAATACGCTTTGTTGGCGCTCTGCTTCGCCGCTATCGCGGTCTGGCTGTGGCGTAGGATGCGCAATCGCGGTAAGAACGCAGCCGGCGGTTGCGATTGTGGCTGTGGTTGCGGCAAGAGCTGCCGCGACCTCAATGCTAAGCAAAGAGCGTGCGACGCCCAAAACGTAAAACACTCTTAAAATCTCGTTTCTTATTCTGTAATCCAATAATTATCATTATCTTTGCCAATTATTTCAGTTTAAAGAAATGATATCATTGAAAGAATGATGTCGTTTAAAGAAATGATATTATTGAAAGAATGATAAGAAAACTATTAGAGACACGCGATGTGCAGCAATTCTGCGATATGGTTGAACGAAGCAATCATATCGTTATCACGTGCCACGTCCGTCCCGACGGTGATGCCATAGGCTCTTCATTGGGACTTTACCATCTCTTCACCGCCCTCGGGAAGAAGGTGAAGGTGGTCACTCCCGACATGGCGCCACGTGCTCTCTCCTTTATGCCGGGGTTCAAGGAGGTGGCTCCATACACCAAGTATGTGGAATATGTGGAGCGTCTGATCCGTGAATGTGACCTTTTGATTTGTTGTGATTTCAATAAGTTGTCGCGCCAGGATGCCCTCGGCAATGTTGTCGGGAACGCCACCTGCGACAAGGTGCTTATCGATCACCATCAGTTCCCCGACAATTTCACCAACCTCATGTTTTCTTTCCCCAAGATGTCGTCCACGTGTGAACTCGTGTTTCGCCTGATATGCGCCATGGGGTTGTTTGAGGATGTGAACATCGATTGTGCCACCTGCCTTGCCACGGGCATTATCACCGACACGCGCAACCTCTCAGTGAACTGCGATGATCCGGAACTTTATATCATCATGTATGAGCTGCTCTCAAAGGGTGTGGATAAAAAACGCATCATCCGCGAGGCCCTGGAGGTGAGCAGTGTCGACGCTTTCCGTTTGAAATCGTTCGCCTTGAGCGACAGATTGCAGCTTATTCCCGAGTATAAGACCGCCGTCATCACTCTGTCGAAGGAGGATCTCCAGCGTTTTAACTATGAGAAAGGTGACACCGAAGGGCTTGTGAACCAACCTCTCACCATACAAGGGATTGTGGCATCGTATTTCCTCCGTGAGGATTCCGATTGTGTGAAAATCTCGGCGCGCAGCATCAACGATTTCCCCGTGAGCATGGTGTGTGAAGACCTTTTCAACGGTGGCGGACACGTGCAGGCGGCAGGCGGTGAATACACCGAAGGCACGCTCCTGCAATGCAAGGAATTGCTCCTATCTTCGTTGCATAACTACGATAGATATATGAAAAAACAGCGTCGCAACGATTGATAATAATCTAATTGATAGTATATTAGATTGATAATAAATTAGATTGACAACACTAAGAATACAGATACATCACAATGAATAAAAAACTAACTATCCTTTCATTCGTTTTAGCCCTATTGGGTGGTGTGACTCTCCCATCATGCAGCGATTCAGAAAGTTATTCCAATCTTTTGAAGGCTGAAGAGAAAGCCACCAATTGGTATTTGGCGCAAAAGACCATCTGCCTGACCATCCCCGAGGACAGCGTGTTCATCACCGGAGCCGACGCTCCATACTATAAAATGGATGAAGATGGTTATCTATATATGCAGGTGATCAACCCCGGCAACAAAAACTCCAGGGCGCAGAAGGGGGACCGCGTGTATTTCAGATACAACCGTCAAAACTTGAAAACCCTCTACACCACCGGATCAGCTTCGTGGTCGGGAAACTCCAACGATATGGATATGTCGTCGTCGAGCTTCTGGTATAAGAACTACGTGCTTTCAGAATCCACAACCTATGGCTCATCCATTCAAGTGCCGTTGAACTATTTGGGATATGATTGCGAGGTGAACCTCGTGTTGCGTTCATACTACGGATTCTCAGCCGACCAGACATCGTGTATCCCTTACGCTATCAACGTGAAGTACTATAAGGCGGAGTATTGATACGCCCCAAAGAATTAAGAATCAGAAACGAATAACAATAAATTTACAAGGAGATCAGATACAATGGCGTTAATAAAATCGATATCAGGTATCAGAGGCACTATTGGCGGACCGGAGGGAGACAACCTCACGGGTATAGATATAGTGAAATTCACTTCAGCGTATGCTCAATTCATCAAAAATGAGAATCCCTCGGCGAAAACCATAGTGGTGGGACGCGACGCCCGCGTTTCCGGGCCCATGGTGGCTCATTTGGTGGAGGGCACGCTTATGGCCATGGGCTTGGACGTGGTGGAAATAGGATTGGCAACCACCCCCACCACCGAACTCGCTGTGGAGTGGGCGCACGCCGACGGCGGCATCATCATCACCGCAAGCCATAACCCCGCGCAGTGGAACGCCCTCAAACTTCTTAATGCCAAAGGTGAGTTCCTCAACGACGCCCAAGGAAAAGAGGTGCTTCGTCTCGCCGCCTCCGGTGAGGTGAAATTCGTGGACTACGCTTCATTGGGCACTAAATATATCGACACCACTTGCGACCGCAAGCATATCGAGGCGGTGCTCAACCTCCCCCTCGTGGATAAGGCCGCTATTGAGAAAGCCGACTTCACTGTGGCTGTGGATGCCGTCAACAGTGTCGGCGGAGTGGTGATCCCTCAATTGCTGCGCGCACTCGGTGTGAAAAATGTGATTGAGCTTAACTGCGAACCTACCGGTAAATTCGCACATACCCCGGAGCCTATTCCGGAGAACCTCACTCAAATCTCGGATTTGATGAAAGAGGGCAGGGCAGACGTGGGCATCGTGGTGGACCCCGATGTTGACCGTCTCGCGATAGTGATGGAGAACGGCGAAATGTTTGTGGAGGAGTACACTCTGGTGGCTGTGGCTGACTACGTGCTTGCGCACACCCCCGGCAATACCGTGTCAAACCTCAGCAGCTCCCGCGCTCTCCGCGACGTGACCAACAGATACGCCGGATGCGAATACAACGCTGCCGCCGTGGGTGAGGTCAACGTGGTGACTAAAATGAAAGAGACAAACGCCGTGATCGGCGGTGAAGGCAACGGCGGAGTGATTTATCCGGAACTCCACTACGGACGCGACGCTTTGGTGGGTGTGGCTCTGTTCCTCACACTCCTTGCAAAGAGCGGGATGAAGGTCACTGAGCTTAAAGCCACTTATCCCCAATATGCCATCGCGAAGAGCAAAATCGAATTGACTCCCGATATCGACGTGGATGCCATCCTTGAGAAAGTGAAAGCAAAATATGCTTCCGAGAAGGTGACCGATATCGACGGTGTGAAAATCGACTTCCCCGATTGTTGGGTGCATTTGCGTAAATCGAACACTGAGCCGATTATACGCATCTATAGCGAGGCCTCCTCAATGGAGAAGGCTGAAGAATTAGGTCGTGACATGAAAAATATCATAGCTTCGTTATGAAAAAGTTCTTTCTTAATCTCCTCTCATCTTTCTTAGGTGCGTGGTTGGCATTTTTGCTGTTTGGCACTGTGACGGTGTTGGTCGTGTTGTCCATCATCGGGAAGTTTGCCATTGGAGGCTCCGACTTTAAAGGTATGGACTCTAAGTCGGTGCTTGTGTTGAACCTTGACGGCGCCATCAGCGAAGTCGAGACCGCGACGGAGTTGGACTATGCCCAGCTCATGACGGGGAGTATTGAGAAACCACAGACGCTGAAAATGCTCACGGAGGCCCTCAACGAGGGGGCTTCCGATGACCGCGTCAAGGCGTTGTACATAAAGTGCGGGGAGGTGTCGGCCTCTCCCGCAACTCTTCACGCGCTACGTGCCGCCGTGGAGAAATTCCACAAATCTAAAAAGAAAATCTACGCTTACGGCGACGGAATGTCGCAAGGTGCTTATTATGTGGCGAGTGCCGCCGACAGCATTTTCTTGAACCCACAGGGAAACATCAGCATTACCGGCATCGGTGGTAGCGTGATGTACTATAAGAATTTGTTCGACAAATTGGGCGTGGAGTTCCAAATCGCGAAGGTGGGAACCTATAAAAGTGCTGTGGAGCCTTATATCCTCAATGAAATGAGCGAGCCGGCGCGCGCACAGCTCGACACTCTCTATGGCGATATATGGAGCATGCTCAAATCGCAGATGGCGGAATCGCGAAATCTCTCCGACGCCGACATAGACGCGTTGGCGGACAACTGCTCCTTTTTCGACAATGCCAAGCGAATACTTAAATCCGGCATTATCTCCGCTCTGTGCTATGAGCGTGAGATGGACGACAAGTTCGCATCATTGTTGGACGTGGATAAGGATGATTTGGCATACGTGGATTGTGCCGTGATGGCGGAATCGGTGAAGCCTTTCTCCAAGTCTAAAAAGCATATCGCGGTGGTGTATGCTACCGGTGAAATCAATGAGACCGCCGCGGGAGGCATCAATTGTTATGACCTCGTTCCGGTGATTCTTGATTTGGCGGAGGATGATAATGTGACGGGTATGGTGTTGCGTGTCAACTCCCCCGGTGGATCCGTGTTCGGCTCCGAGCAAATCTCCGACGCTCTGGCTCAGTTCCAGAAAGCGGGTAAGCCTTTGTGCGTCTCAATGGGTGATTACGCCGCGTCGGGTGGCTATTGGATTTCATGCGCTGCCGACTGGATCGTGGCTGACCCCATCACCATCACCGGCTCAATCGGTATCTTCGGTGTGGTGCCGAACGCGCATAAACTCCTCAACAACATAGGAGTGAACGTGCAGACGGTGGCTACAAACGCCGACGGCAACATCGGCATACCATTCAAACCCCTCAGCGAGCGTCAGATGGCGACTCTCAACCAAAGCATCGTGGATGGCTACAATCAATTCATCGCCAAGGTTGCCAAGGGAAGGAAGATGAGCGAAACGAAGGTGCGCGCCATTGCCGAGGGCAGGGTGTGGAGTGGCTCCAGGGCTAAGCAGTTAGGCTTGGTGGACTCCCTCGGCTCTCTGAACGACGCTGTGAAATGGGTGGCTGCAAAGACCGATACCGATGCCGCCGATGTGTGCTACTATCCCGATGTGAACTCATCCATGTGGGATTTGATCTCTTCAGTGGGTGGCGAAGCTCTCGACAAGCAAATCACCAAGGCCGCCGGTGTGGATGT
>CAYQMV010000074.1:0-9447 GCA_964418705.1 uncultured Sangeribacter sp. | reverse complement strand
GAGTTCGTGGGCTACGACAACACAGAGATTGAGACCGAGATACTCCGCTACCGCAAAGTGAAACAAAAAGGGAAAGAGTATTTCCAAATCGTGCTCAGCAAGACACCGTTCTACGCCGAGATGGGTGGACAGGTAGGCGACAAGGGTGTTTTGGTCGACGCCAACGGCAACGAGACCAAGATATTCGACACCAAGCGCGAGAACAACATGGGAATGCACCTCACCCTCACCCTTCCGGAGAACGTGGAGGGCACCTTCATGGCAAAAATAGACAAAGAGGCCCGTATGGCGACAAGCTGCAACCACTCCGCCACCCACCTACTCCATGAGGCGTTGCGCGAGGTGCTCGGCAAGCATGTGGAGCAGAAAGGTTCCTACGTATCCCCCGAGTCATTACGTTTCGACTTCTCGCACTTCCAGAAAGTGACACCTGAGGAGATACGCAAGGTGGAGCATATCGTCAACGCCCGCATCCGCCAGTGCATTCCCCTTGACGAGCGCCGCGACACCCCTATCAAAGAGGCACAAGCCATGGGGGCTATGGCACTCTTCGGCGAGAAATACGGCGACAAGGTGCGCGTGATCCGCTACGGAGACTCCATTGAGCTTTGCGGTGGCACCCACGTTCCCAACACCGGCAACATCGGCATAGTACGCATCGTCTCCGAAAGCAGCATCGCCGCCGGCATCCGCCGTATCGAAGCTGTCACCGGAGCGGCTGTGGAGGAAATGATAGACTTCAGCCAAGACGCGTTCAAAGAGATGGGTCAACTCCTCGGCAACGCAAAAGACGTGAAGAGCGCCGTGGAGAAAGCGGTGAATGAAAACGCCGAGCTCCGCACCCGTGTGGATGAGTTCTTCAACGAGCGCATCGCGATGCTCACCAAAGAGGTTATCGGCGACGCCAAGATCATCAACGGCATCACAGTGATGCAATTCGACGGTCTCCGTCTCCCCGACGTGGTTAAAAACATCGCGTTCAACATCCGCAAGGAGATGACCGACGGACACTACATCTTCGTCTCAGCCACACAACATTTGGAGAAGCCCCTATTGACCGTGCTCATCTCCGATGATTTAGTGAAAGAGGGACTTAACGCCGGACAGGTTGTGCGCCAAGCCGCCAAAAACATCAAAGGGGGCGGCGGGGGTCAGCCTTTCTTCGCCCAAGCCGGCGGCAAAGACACCGACGGACTCTCCGCGGCACGCGACGAGATGTTCAAACTCCTTGGTTTGACAGAATAAATTATCACGACAATATGCGGTCGGGGAGCGATTCCCGACCGCTAATTTAAATGGAATATTAGACATAATCATGAAAGACATACAACATGGAAAACGAAAAGATAAATAACAGCGAGGTAAATAACTCCGAGATAAATAAAATCCAAACAAATAACCGCGCCGACAAAAGCAGCGATGAGAAACGGGTTGATTTCAGGAGGAAACCGGAATGGCTTAAAATAAGATTGCCTCGAGGATTCAAGACAAGCCAGGTGGTTGGATTACTCAACGAAAAACATTTGCACACGATATGCTCCAGCGGGATGTGTCCGAACCGTGGAGAGTGTTGGGGCAACGGCACCGCCACTTTCATGATCGGAGGGAATATATGCACCCGCAGCTGCCGTTTCTGCAATGTCGCCACGGGTCGCCCCCACCCCCTTGACCCCAAAGAGATAGAGGAGATTGTCGCGTCGGTGAAGAGCCTAAAGCTACGCCACGTGGTGATCACCAGCGTCGACAGGGATGATTTGGAAGATTGCGGAGCGTCGCATTGGGCGCAGATGGTGCGCACACTCAAGCGTGAATGTCCCGGAGTGACCATGGAGGTCCTTGTGCCCGACTTCAAAGGGAAACCGGAACTTCTCGACATGGTAATCGCCGAACATCCCGACATCATCTCGCACAATCTGGAGACAGTGGAGCGACTGACCCCCGAAGTGAGATGCTACGCCACCTACCGCGGCTCCCTGAAAGTTATAGAACATATCGCGAAAAGCGGCATACGCGCCAAATCCGGCATCATGCTCGGCTTGGGGGAGACACGTGAGGAGATTCTCGCCACCATGGACGACCTTTTAGCGGTGGGATGCGAGGTGATGACCATAGGACAATACCTGCAACCCACGAAAGAGCACTACCCCATCCAGGCATATATCACCCCGGAGGAGTTCGCCGAATACGGAAGAATCGGGAAAGAGAAAGGTTTCCGCCATATAGAGAGCGCACCTATGGTGCGGTCGAGCTACCACGCGGAGAAACATATACTTTAATCCCCGCAAGATATGGAAATCAAAGATTTAGGACGCAAGCCCTACCGTGAGGTATGGGATAAGCAGTTGCAGCTGTCGGAGGCGTTGATAGACGGCCGTGGGAGCGAGGAGGTTCTGATGGTGGAGCATAACCATGTCTACACCCTCGGGCTTCATGGCAAAGCGGAGAATATGCTGCTCAACGAAGGTCAGCTCAAGGAGCGCGGCATAGAGTTCATCCATATAGAGCGCGGCGGCGACATCACATACCACGGTCCCGGACAGATAGTGGTCTACCCCATCATCAATCTCAAAGCCCACAAGCTGGGGGTGAAAGACTACGTGCATCTACTCGAACAGATAGTGATTGATTTACTCGCCACCTACGGGATTGAATCCGGGCGCGTGGAGGGAGCCACGGGGGTATGGCTCGGCATCGGCACTCCGGCGGAGCGCAAGATATGCGCCATAGGGGTGAAATGCAGCCATTTCGTGACGCGCCACGGCTTCGCGCTCAACATCAACACCGATTTAAGCTATTTCTCGCTTATCAATCCATGTGGATTTGTCGACAAGGGTATCACCTCATTGTCGGTGGAGTTAGGCAAGCCGGTGGATATGGATGAGGCAAAAGAGCATCTGCGCGGCATCATCAACGCCGCGTTAGCTTAATACCGCATTATCCCGGCAACCCACATCTATCAGCATAGACATAGGTATTCTCCGCCACTATCGGCTTAAAAATGGTCTGACGAAAGGATTGTATTTCAGTTCCAAGGCGATGGTGGTGGGGCCTCCATGTCCCGGATACGCCACAGTGTCGGGGGGAAGCGTCATTAATTTGGTGCAAACCGATTCCACCAATTGCGCATGATTTCCACCGGGAAGGTCGGTACGTCCTATGCTGCCGCAGAAAAGAGCGTCGCCGGTGATTACAAAGCCGCCTTCGGCATCATAAAGCGCCACGGAACCTCGACTATGCCCCGGGACACAAAGCACCTTCAGGCACTTGTCGCCCAAAGCTATTTCGTCACCGTCATTGATAAATCTATCAATAGCCACATCAGCCACATTAAAGGGGAGCTGAAACGCTTCCACTTGCCGCTTCATCAACTTGCCCAAGTTCATATCCTCCTTGTTGGCGAGCACCGGCACCTTGTAGTTGTCGATGATATATTTGTTCCCCGCCACATGATCCACATGGAGGTGGGTGTTGATTATATATTTAAGTTGTAAATTGTTCTTTTTAAGAAATTTGGCGACAGCCTCATTCTCTTCCGCGGAACTCATGCCGGGATCCACCACCGCCGCTTGCAGCGAGTCATCATCCCACACCACGTAGGTGTTTATCCCGAAGAGTTGGAAAACGAAATTAGCGATATTCATAATTCAATTGACGTATGGGCACTTATTCGGTATTACGGATTAAATTTGGGTGTAAACCACTTTCTTAGTCACGAAAAACTCCTCGGAGAAATAAGAGGATATGTCGGTGACCAAAGATTGCTTTTTGAAATTTTTCAATTCGGCGGAGAGGTCGCCACCCTTCAAAGCTATCAAGCCGTTGGGATAAGCGTTGCGACATGTGGGAGAGATATTCTTTCTCACCGCCTTGATAAGGTCCGGGTGCGGCATCACCGCCCTGCTCACCACGAAGTCGAAGAGCTTGTGGCATTCGCCGGAGTCGCCATGCTGAATAGTGACGTTGGTGAGCCCCATCGCCTGAGCCATCTCGCCGGCGGCTTTAAGTTTCTTGGCGATTCTGTCGATGAGATGGAATTTCACATCGGGGAACATCACCGCCAAAGGGAGACCCGGGAAACCGCCGCCGGTGCCGATATCCATGACCTCGCTTCCCGGCACAAATTGGATGAACTTGGCTATGGCGAGGCTATGGAGGATGTGCGCCACCTCGAGATTCTCGATGTCGCGGCGCGACACAAGATTAATCTTCTCGTTCCACAAAGGGAACTCACGCATCATGACCTCGAATTGGTCGCGCTGAACGGCGGAAATATTAGGGAAATATTTTAAAATAGCATTTATCATACAATAATAACGCACCACGGGTAGAAATATTGAACAAGAAAATATTCAACAGGGGAAATATTGAACAAGGGAAATAGAATAATCGGGAAATAAGAAAAAGCGCGAAGAATCCAAATAAGAAAAAGAGGAATAAAAGTTGAATCATACGATGAGATTCAAAAAAAAGCACTACCTTTGCTAAATAATCGAATTATAACAATAAAACAAAATATGGCAGATTTGAAAATTGCAGGGAAGATCATACAAGTTCTCCCATTGGCACAAGGAATAGGCAAAGCCACCGGCAAAGAATGGAAGAAACAGGACTATGTGCTTGAGACCATCAACGATAACTTCCCCAAGAAAGTGTCGTTCGGTTTGTTTAACGACAAGATTCAACAATATCCGATGAAGGTGGGTGATATCGTGACCATATCCTTCGATGTTGAGGCACGTGAATACAACGGCAGATGGTACAACGACCTACGCGTGTGGAAAGTGGACCAAGGCGACACCACCATGGCAGCGGGACAACAGGCGTTCCAACAGCAATCCGCCGACAACTTTCCCCCCGCGACGCCGCAACCGCAGCAGCCCACATCCGCCGGCGCCGGCATGGCAGATCCGTTCGCGAGCCAAGGTTCCGACGACCTACCCTTCTAAAATCAATCATATCATCCACCACTACCGACGCAAAGACTCATGCGGAGCCGTTCTCCGCGGGGCCTTTCATCGGTGGGATGATGGGATTGAGAAATCCTATATCACATACACTAAATGCATAAAAGCGAAAAAGAGCTGCTTCCCCACATCATCGAGGGACTGCAAGAGAAAAAAGGTAAAAAAATCACAGTACTTGATCTTCACAACATAGAGACCGCTCCAGCGAGCCACTTCATCCTATGCAACGGCAACACCCCTACCCAAGTCGGGGCACTTGCGGAAAGCGTGGAGGAGACGGTGCTGAACCACACACGCCGCAAACCGGCGAACAGCGACAGATTCCACAGCAAAGAATGGCTGATACTCGACTACGGCGAGGCGGTGGTACACATATTTCTTCCTGAGACACGCGAACGCTACTCGCTCGACCAATTATGGAACGACGCGGTGATTGAAGAGATACCTGATTTAGATTGACCGTAAAAGAAACACAAACCTTTATCGAGAAATAATCATAACCCTATAGAAAACAGCCAAAAGCTGAACTAAAGAAAGGATATATGTTGAATTCAAATTCAAATAAACCGCGACCGGGAGGCACCCCCCGGCCACCACGGAGACCATTTTTCAATCTGTATTGGATGTATGGTCTGATATTCCTATCGTTGATAGCGCTCTACTACGTGCAAGACACGTCGGAGACACGCGAGGTGACGTGGACTCAGTTTGAGAACGCCGCCCTTCAAGGGGAGATAAAGAAGGTGGTGGTCAGCACCGAAAGCGGCACCGCCAAAGGCTACCTCACAAAAGAGGGTGCGAAAGCGCTGAAAGTGCCCACCAACGAAGGGAGCGACGCCCGCATAGAGGCGGTGATACCCTCCCCCGACAAAGTGCAGGACAGAGTGGACGGATGGAACGCGGCATTGGAGAAAGAGGGGAAGACAACCATAGAACTCAACTTCGAGCGCGGCTCCAACCTCACCAAATTCTTCTGGTACTTCGGTCCCATAATACTCTTTGTGGCATTGATGGTGCTTATGTCGCGCCGCATGGGTGGCGGTGGAGCCGGCGGAATCTTCAGCGCCGGCAAATCCAAAGCCAAGATTTTTGAAAAGGGTTCCGGCACCAACGTCACATTCAAGGATGTGGCGGGATTGGCGGAAGCCAAGGTTGAAATCGAAGAGATCGTGGAATTTCTCAAGAACCCCAACCGCTACACCGAGTTGGGAGCGAAGATACCCCGCGGAGCGCTCCTCGTGGGCCCTCCGGGAACAGGTAAGACCCTCTTAGCCAAAGCGGTGGCGGGGGAAGCCAACGTGCCGTTCCTCTCCTTGTCGGGCTCCGACTTCGTGGAGATGTTCGTAGGTGTTGGCGCCGCCCGTGTGCGCGACCTCTTCCGCCAAGCCAAAGAGAAAGCCCCCTGCATCGTGTTCATCGACGAGATCGACGCCGTGGGCCGCGCCCGCGGACGCAATCCGAACATGGGGTCCAACGATGAGCGTGAGAACACCCTCAACCAGATGCTCACAGAGATGGACGGTTTCGGCAGCAACAGCGGCGTGATCATCCTCGCCGCCACCAACCGCGCCGACATGCTCGACAAAGCGTTGCTCCGTCCCGGACGCTTCGACCGACAGATATACGTGGACCTACCTGAATTGACCGACCGCGTGGAGATTTTCAACGTACACCTGCGCAATATCAAAGTCAACTCCAAACTCGATGTGCAGCAGCTCGCCCGCCAGACGGGAGGATTCTCCGGAGCAGACATCGCCAACGTGTGCAACGAGGCGGCACTCATCGCCGCGCGCAACAACAAAGAGGAGGTGGATTGGGACGACTTCATGGCAGCCATCGACAGAATCGTAGGGGGACTGGAGAAGAAATCGCGCATCATCACCAACGATGAGAAGTTCTCCATCGCCACCCACGAGGCGGGACACGCCACCGTGACATGGATGCTTGAATATGGGAATCCGTTGGTGAAAGTTACGATAGTGCCCCGCGGAAGAGCTCTCGGGGCGGCATGGTACGCGCCGGAGTCGCGACAGATAATCCCGACCCAGGCACTACTCGACACCATGTGCGGACTCCTCGCGGGACGCGCCGCGGAGGAGGTTTTCACCGGACAGATAGGCACCGGGGCATCCGACGACCTGGAGCGCACCACCAAATGCGCGCGCGCCCTGGTGATGATGTACGGCATGAGTCCGAAGCTCCCCAACATCAACTACAACGATTCCACCGGACAAGACTACGGTTTTGTGAAGCCCTACAGCGAGGGTACCGCCCAACTGATAGACGAGGAGGTGGCGCGCATCATCAAAGAGCAGTATGACCGCGCCAAAGAGATACTCCGGACCTACAGCACGGAACACAACACCCTGCGCGACATGCTCATCAAAAACGAGGTGATCTACACCCAAGACGTGGAGCAAGTGCTCGGCAAGCGCAAATGGAAATCGCGCACCGACGAGATAATGGAACTCAACGGGAAGAAGAGCCTACCGGAGAAAAAGGAGAGTGACGAGGATGATTCCGACACCCCTCCCCCGTTTGAAAAAGTGTAAAACAGACACCTAAAAGGATAAAAAAATCAGCCGTTCAAGATGCGCGGCTGATTTTTTTATTTGCGGAATCAGATAAAAAACAGTAACTTTGCATAAAACTTTTAGCCCCAATGCAATCACAGCCAAAAGCAACCTTAATATTGCAAGACGGCTCACGCTTTGAAGGCTTCTCCTTTGGAAGCCAGGAGCCATGTAGCGGCGAGGTGGTGTTCAACACCGCCATGACCGGCTACCCCGAGAGCCTCACGGATCCTTCGTATGAAGGTCAGATTTTAGTTACCACCTATCCAATTTTGGGCAATTATGGAGTACCGTCCGCTGACGTGAAGTCGAGCGACAACGTTAGCGAATACTTCGAATCAAGCCATATCCACTGCTCCGCGATTATCTGCCAAGACTATAGTTGGGTGCCGAGCCACTGGCTCAGCACAAGGAGCCTACATGAATGGCTGCGCGAAGAGGGTGTGCCGGGCATCTGCGGCATCGACACACGCGCCTTGACCAAACACCTGCGCGAAAAGGGATCAATGCTTGGCAAAATAGTATTTGAAGAGACCGACGAGGACTCCGTGGCGTTCCACGACCCCAACCAAGAGAACCTGATAGCGAAAGTAAGCACCCCGGAGGTGCGCACATTCGGCGAAGGCGAGAAAACAGTGGTGCTTGTGGACTGCGGCACGAAATACAACATCATCCGCTGCCTTGTGCGCCGCGGCGTGAGAGTGGTGATGGTGCCCTGGGACTATGATTTCACCACCATTGACTACGACGGACTCTTCATCAGCAACGGACCCGGCAATCCCGATTTCGCGGAAACCACCGTGGCGAACATACGCAAAGCGATAGAGATAGGGAAACCCATCTGCGGCATCTGCATGGGGAACCAACTCTTGGGAAAAGCGGCGGGAGCGAAAGTATATAAGCTGAAATATGGACACCGCAGCCACAACCAGCCGGTGCGCCAGGCGGGCACCAACCGCTGCTTCATCACATCGCAGAACCATGGTTTCGCACTCGACACCGCGACACTGCCGGAGGAATGGGAGGCATTGTTCACCAATATGAACGACGACACCAACGAGGGAATACGCCATAAGAGCAAACCCTTCTTCTCCGCCCAGTTCCACCCCGAAGCAAGTTCCGGTCCGAAAGACACAGAATTTATCTTCGACGAGTTTATTAAGCTACTCTAAACACCCAACCAAAAGTTAATCCTATCATGGCATCAAGCGATAACCATAAAAAAGAATTCAAGAAAGTGCTTCTGCTCGGATCGGGAGCGCTCAAGATAGGCGAGGCGGGAGAGTTCGACTACTCGGGCAGCCAAGCGCTGAAAGCACTCAAAGAGGAGGGCATCAGCACCGTGCTCATCAACCCCAACATCGCCACCGTTCAAACCTCGGAAGGATTTGCGGATAAGATATACTTTCTCCCCGTCACCCCTGAATTTGTGAAGAAGGTGATAGAGAAAGAACGCCCCGACGGCATCATGCTCGCCTTCGGCGGACAGACCGCGCTCAACTGCGGCGTGGCGCTCTACCAAGACGGAGTGCTTGAGGAGTACGGCGTGGAGGTTCTCGGCACCCCCGTCCAAGCGATAATGGACACGGAGGACCGCGAGCTGTTTGTGCATAAGCTCGATGAGATTGATGTGAAGACCATCAAGAGCGAAGCCGTCACCTCCATCGAAGGGGCATTGGAAGCGGCGGAGACATTGGGCTACCCCGTGATCGTGCGCGCCGCCTACGCCTTGGGAGGCCTCGGCAGCGGCTTCTGCGACGACGCGGAGCAACTGAAAGCGTTGGTGGAGAAAGCCCTCTCCTTCTCTCCTCAAGTGCTTGTGGAGAAGTCTCTTAAGGGATGGAAAGAGGTAGAGTATGAAGTGGTGCGCGACCGCTACGACAACTGCATCACCGTCTGCAACATGGAGA
>CAYQMV010000073.1:0-9677 GCA_964418705.1 uncultured Sangeribacter sp. | reverse complement strand
TTTAATATTGACGACATAGGTGTAGTGTTGCGCTTGTTTATCTTTGTCATAATTAGTTGGAGGAGTTGCTAACTTGCTTACTTGTTTTACCGAAACGGCGTTCACGGCTCTGATAGTCCCTGATGGCTTCCACCAACTCCGGTTCTCTAAACTCAGGCCAATACACGGGGGAGAAGTACAATTCACTATAGGCGCATTGCCACAAAAGGAAATTGCTTATTCTCAACTCACCACCGGTGCGTATCAATAAATCGGGATCCGGACAATCCCACGTCTCGAGATGCCGCGCCACAACCTCCTCGTTGATGAAACTCTCACGGAGGTCGCCGTCGATCACGTTGGCAGTGATGTTCCTCACCGCCTCGGCAATCTCCCAACGCGCGCTGTAGCTTAAAGCCATAAGCAGCCTCATCCCCGTGCAATTCTCCGTCGTACGCTCGGCTTTCTCCAAGCGGCGCAACGATTCCCTGGGGATACGGAACTTATCGCCTATGATTTTCAATCTAACGTTGTTTTCCAACAAATACGGAGTCTGTTGCTCCACCGTCACACCTATAAGGTGCATCAGTAAATCCACCTCCGCCTTCGGACGATTCCAATTTTCAGTGGAAAAACCATAAAGTGTGAGATAGCGAACGCCCAAATTGGAACATGCGCGCGTGATTTCTATCACACTCTGCACGCCCTCCACATGACCTTTGGTGCGTTCCATGCCGCGCGCCTGTGCCCACCGTCCGTTGCCATCCATAATAATCGCCACATGGACGGGGATATGTCCGCGCATCACTTCCTCTTTTATTTGTTGAAATTTCTCTTTCTCCATTCTTCTGTTCTAAAGAGTTTAGTCTTTATAATGACACTCCGCACACCGGCGGCTGAACTCATAGCTTATGGTAAACGTCAGAGTACTATACCAATCGGTGTTTTTCATAAAGGAATGTTTTATCTGATATGGGTCGGACAGGTTCTCTCCATCAAGTTTGTCGCTAAAACTCTTCTTCATCAAGAACTCCAACCCCAAATTCAATCTCTTGTTAACTTTATACTTCACCCCCACTCCGAAAGGAATCACCAACGAGGCGTTGGCCTTGCCGTCAACGCTCCAAACATTGAATCCCAATCCCGCGGCGATATAGGGTGTGATACGGCTAAGTCGTTGATATTTGCGCCCCATGCCGTAGTTAAAGAAGTTGAACTCCACCATTTCTCCCAGTTCATAGAAGGTAGTGGAGAACTTAAATGTGTTACCATCCGGAAACACATTGGTCATATCGGCTGAGTCGCCACGCAATCCGCCGACATAAAAATTTGTTTTGAATGCGAAGCGCGGATTGAGGATATAGCGGAACAACGCCTCCATATCCCAACTTGGATTGGCATACAGATTGGCGGTGTTGGCGTCGCCGAGATAGCCGGTCATGCCGATGCCGCCGCCGATATCGTAACGGTAGTCGTCATCATCGCCGAACGCGGCATAGTTCTTGGGCTTACGGTCAGCCCATGCGCCACACACCGCAAGCAGCATCGCCACCACAAATATATGTCTCAACACACTTCTCATCTCTGTTATTTTAAATCAATGGTTTGAACGACAGGCGGTTGATTACCCCACGCCAAATCGTGTCGTAAAGCACACCTCCGGCGTTGCATCCTCCGAAAAGATAGATGTAGGGGCAATTCCATGTGATTTCGTAACCATCGATATTGTAGGTCACGCCCTTCATTCCTATGGGGAGTTCCACACTCTTCACACTCCACGACTCGGGAGCGAAGTTAGCCTCCATGGGGGTGTCCACCACGGCGTAGTCCATCTGCGCCATCGAAGGCATATACACCGGCAACGCCATCTCCTCATCCGCCTCACGCCAGTTCACTCCGTTGTCGAATGTGATATAGACGATGCGGTTGAGTGTGCCGTCGGAGAGTCTGCCACCCATGTAAAGCCATACGCTGAACTCATTGGTGAGCCATTTGGTGTCGTCCTTAAGATATGAATAGTAGGGAATGAGCACGCCCTCGGTGATTCCGGGGGTGGCGGTGTTGCTTATCGCCGCCCATTGTGCGCCGTCGAACGCCCATGTGCTTCCCACGTATTTTCCGTTCATTGTCTCACCGCCCATCAATAGGCCCAAGACTGATTCTGACCATTTGGAGCTGTAAGAACCCATGGCGGAGGATCCTTTCACCGGGAACTCCGCAGCCACAGCGTTCTCCACATAATCACCGAGAGGATATTGGGTATGAACCATGGATGCGCCGTTCTGACGCACACCCTCAAGTTTATCGCCATAGCCACCTATGATATTGCTCCATTGGGCTCCGGTGGATATCCAAGCCAAGCCATCCTCCGATTTATAGAGTGTGCCGTCGACACCGAGGATATAGAACGCGTCGTCGGTAGCGGCGAAGCTTCGCAAGTCGGGAGCGAATGTGAACTCCGGCATCCGCTTGTCCCACACGCCATCGTTGGGCGACGCTGTGGAGCTGAGAGTGTAGCTGCCGTCGCTTTCCTGAATCATAGACCACACTTTGCCACCATGGCTCAGCGATTTCTGATTCTTGGGCGTTGACAAACGCGACGGCAATTTAGCCACCGCCATATCACCCCACCACAAGGAATCCGGCTCAACCTGGTGTACATTCACTTTCAACTGATATGTCTTCGACGAAACCCCGTCGCCAGCCACAAGAGTGAGATACACTCTTCCGGTGAAGTCGATGGAGTCTGATGGGTTTGTTTTATAATCCACCTCACCCTCACGAGTCTTGCCACCCGACATTACGATAGTGGCTGAAGAAACCGTCGAAGGATATGTAATCATCGGAATCAAT
This sequence comes from uncultured Sangeribacter sp., assembly GCA_964418705.1. GTDB lineage: Bacteria > Bacteroidota > Bacteroidia > Bacteroidales > Muribaculaceae > Lepagella. The sequence goes on along the minus strand of CAYQMV010000073.1, from coordinate 6,845 downwards.
TTATCCACCGCCGTTCCCACGGGGAGGGAATCGGCGTTGTAAATCAACCCGTTGTCGAGATCCAATGAGAAAAACACTGAATCCAAATCTGCCATCACCTTTGAGTTGGCTTTAAGATAAAACTTAGTCACCTCCAATTCGGTAGAAACCAGAATTTCCTCCTCTGCGCTGGATTTGGAGTTGCAACTCGACAAGCCGGAGAGCAACACCACCACGAGAAAGAGAGGTAAAAGTAGATATTTTCTATTCATTGTTAATCGGTTATCCGAGTAGTTTTCAAACTGCAAATTTAGCATTATTAATTAACATACGGAGCATGATATTTTCAGTGCCGTTGAAATAGCGTTATTTTTATGTCTTTTTAACCCTTTTACTAACGATTCTATTCCCTCTGACATGCATAATATCAGCGATTTCCCCCTCTGTTAAGGGTGCCGACAAATCACCGGGAAGAGGGTGCGGATTCACCTCCATTCTCACCTCATCATAGACCCCTTGAGACACGAACGCGGCGAGCAAACGCGCGCCACCCTCCACAAGCAGCGAGGTGACACCCTCACTCCATAGTCCACGGAGCATATCTATCAAGGAATCAGTGTGATGGAGCACTATCCTACGGGGGTTGCGCCCATGCCAGTATCTGACAGTGAGCGACGGATGATCGACGGCATCGGTACGCGCTCCCACCATTATGGCATCATGAAGCGAACGGCACCGGTGCATCCACATCATAGACAAGGGATTGGAGTAAATGGTGCGCGGTCTCCCCTCCTGGTCGCGGAACCCCATATTGCCGTTGGCGTCGCACGCCCACTTAAGGGTCACGTATGGACGGCGTTCCGTCTGCGCCACAATAAAGCGGCGGTTCAGCTCCCGGCACTCATTCTCCAACACGCCCACCGCGGTCTCCTTCCCGGCATCCTCAAGACGGCGCATACCGCGCCCCGAAACCTTGGGATTGGGATCCACCATCCCCGCCACCACACGGCGCACGGGAGTGGCGGCGAGCATCTCCGCGCACGGAGGTGTCTTGCCATAGTGGGAACATGGCTCCAGGGTGACATACACCGTAGCGCCCTCCAAACGGCAGCGGTTCTCAGCCTTGACGGATGCCATGGCGTTGACCTCGGCATGGCCCTCTCCATAGCGGCGGTGCCATCCCTCTCCGATAATCACTCCCTCGCGGTCAACGATGACACAGCCCACCATGGGATTGGGCGACACGCTTCCAGCCCCATAACGCGCCAGCTGCAACGCACGACGCATATAATGTTCATCTCTGTTATCTTTAGTATTTGTCATAAGCATTAAATCCGCAATATTTCTATTGCATTTTCTTCAACACATTGTAGGAGGGCATCACTCCCAACTCCCCGGCTTTGCTTAAATCAGCGCGTCCGGAAGTTTTGTTGCCTATACGCAGATATGTGAGTCCACGATTGAAATACGCCTCACCGAAATAGGGGTTCTCCTCTATGGCTTTCGTGAAGCACGACAATGCGGATGTGAAATCCTCAAGTTCATAGTATATGCAGCCGCGGTTGTACCATGCGTAAATCAACGAAGAGTCATACTCCACAGCCTTATCGAAATCCTCCATGGCGCTCTGCAACGCCGCCGTCACATTCGCCGCGGCGAACTGCGCGTCCATGGCATCGCCATCACCCTCCTCGGGCGACTTCAGCTGTCGGAGCTGCGCCTGCATATACTTCACATATCCGCGGAGCATATACGCCACGGTGAAGTCGCTCTTAAGCTCAAGGGATTTATCCAAAGCCTCCACCGCGCCGTCGTAATCCTTCAATAGGAAGAGAGCCACCCCCTTGTCGAGATAATCCACCGGGCGGGTCTTTCCTTCAGTGCCGACGGCGGCGGAGTATGCGAACAGAGCGTCTATCTCCGAACGGTCCGAAGGGGTGACGGGATTATTCGTGAGATATATGCGGCGCGGATTATAGGAGGCGCTGTTAAGTTCCGCCAACTCCTTGAAATAGTTGTTGGTGTTGCGCAATTCCGTGAGATTGTCATAGAACGACAAGGCATACAACGCCTCCGGCTCTATCCTCATCTCCCGATCCTGTATTCTGCCTTTGGTGCCCTCCTTATACGCTGTTTGCGAGGCTGTCTGCGTACTGCTCACCGTCACCAATTGGTTGAAACGCTCCATAACCTCCACATCCGTTTCGTCCTCATGACGTTCGTAGCCGGAGGTGTTGGTGGCTACCGGCTGAATCTCCGGACGCTCCAAAGCGTTGCGTGTGGGGTTGTCCACGTATGCGCGCACCAAATTGTTGGCTTTATTATAGTTCTCTATCGCCTTGGCACTATTGCCGAGGTTCTGATACGCCTGCGACAGCGCATAATATACGTTGTGGAATTTGGGATACTTCTTTGCGATAATATTCAAGTCGGAGATCGCCTCCTTGTTCTTGTTCGTCTCCATGTAAATAAGAGCGCGTGAGTAGCGAGCATGGACATTGTCGGGTTCATGAGCCAACACCTCCGAGAAATCGGCGGCGGCGGAATAAAGATCGCGTATCTCATAGCGCAGCAACGCACGGTTATAGCGCGCCGCCATATTGTCGGGTTCCAATTCTATGGCGTAGCTGTAATCGCTCATAGCTCCGAAATAATCGTCGGCGTTGTAGCGCACATAAGCGCGGTTGATATAGAGTCCCGTCTCCTTGGGAAGCAGGTCTATGGCCTTATCCAGGTCCTCCTTCGCCGGCTCCCACTGCTGACGCGACGCATTTATCTCCGCACGCATAAGATAGGGATAGGACTCATTCTTATTCAAATCTATCGCCGACTCAAGGTCGGAGAGCGCCGCCACAGTATCGCCGCGCATCACGTTCATCCTCGCACGCTCCGAATACGCCCCGTCGAAACGAGGATAATAACGCAATAGGGTGGCGAATGTCTCCTGTGCGTCATCATATCGTTTGAGAGTGGTCTCCGCAGCCCCTTTATAGTAAAGGAAATATTTATCCACAGGCGTGTAGAGCAATCCCTGCTTATAGTCGAGGAGGGCCAATGAGTCCTTGGATAAACGCTGACGGGCGAATCCACGCACTTTATAAGCCTCCGTGATGAATTTATTCTTATCTATGGCTACGCTGCAATCCTCCTCCGCTCCCTTGAAATCATCGAGCATAAGCTTCGCCAAGCCACGGTAATAATAAGGCTCCGCCATATACGGCTTCGCCTTTATCGCAAGATTGAAATAGTGAATCGCAAGCATGTATTCATCCATCGACATCACATTCCTTCCAATCATCATCACCTGCTCGGCGTTCACTTGCGCGCGCATAGGAAACGTGGCGCAAATTACTAACCACAACAATAGTATTCTGCATTTCATGATTGCAAATTTATAACTTTATTTTCGATTATCCACTTAGGGAATTGGTCGTTAACTGTGATTAACACCCATTCTTGCGCATATCACCTTTTTTTTGTAGACAAGTCACACGGTGACACCAATGGAGAAGAATGATATCTTCACCTCAGGGTATGCCGACTTGATGGATTTGGCGGCCTCGAGCATGGTCGTTCCCGTGGTGCATACATCATCCACAATCAGCAGATGTCTTCCCGACGGATTCTCCTTGGGGAGGAACCGGAAGATGCCAGATATGTTTCGCTTACGCTCCTCCATGGTCAACGCGGTCTGTGTCTTATGTCGTCTCACCGCCTTGAGTGATTTATCAACCGGAATCCCCATCTCATCGCTGATACCGCGACAGATCGCCTCGGTCTGATTATAACCGCGGCGGGCGCGCTTGAAGTAATGCATAGGAATCGGCACCAATGCGTCCACTCCGTCGAAGAATCCGCTGAGTCGCAAATCGTATGCCGCCAAACGCCCCATATAGCGCGCCAAGCCCTCATATCCACGATATTTGAAATCCTGGAATATCTGCGTCAACGCCGACCCTCGGTTGTAGAAGCAATACGCCGTGGCGCGCTCAAACGGGACCTGTCCGGCGAAACGCTGCTCCATAAGGTTCAATGGTATGGTGTGGTAGTAGGTGCGCGGCAACCGCGACACACATTCCCCACATAGGAAATCCTCACCCTCACTGAGTTTCTTTCCACAGGCATGGCACTGTGCCACATAAAACAACGACACCAACGACTTTAGCATGTTTCGTTTTATATTTAATCGTTTAACGGGCTACATCTACCCCTCCTCACGCAGCTGTCTGAGCACGGTGGAAATCTCCTCGCCGCTGTATCCGCGTGACGCAAGGAAGCGGTATAGTTTTCCGCGGTCGTTCATCACCGTCAAATCAAGGCGACGGCTTTTGGTGCGCGCCACCTCCAATATCTTTTCATTGTATTCCTCCCAATCCGAGGCGTCAAGGTCGGCGATGGCGGCGTTCCAAATATCATCGGGGATGGACTTCATCCTCAGCGCCATCTTAATCTTCAAAAGTCCCCATCCGTTGAAACGCATCTTATCTCTCACAAAAGCACGCGCATATCGCCGCTCGTCGATGAAACGGCGTTCCACCAATTCATCCACGATCCGCTGCGACATGCCCGGAGGCACCTCGCGGCGCACAAGTTTCTCCATAATCTCCCGACGGCACATCTCACGCTTCACGCACGCATCCGCCATGGCCACCATGGATCTCTTATATAGGGACTCGTAGTCTATGTCGGAATGTTCATCCATTTCTCCGCGCTTTCACAAATCTATATTTACCATAGGTGTCGCGCCACGCCTCCACCTCAGTGTATCCCTTTGTCTCCATCATCCGGAGCATATCATCTTTATGCCGCGGATTTATCTCAAAGTATATCATTCCATCGGGACGTAGGGCACTGATTCCTATATCAGCCAATCTCTCATAGAAGCGTAATGGATCGGAATCCGGCACAAAAAGTGCCATCTCCGGTTCATATTCCAGCACATTGCGGTCAATACCGCCGCGTTCGCCTTCATCTATGTAAGGGGGATTCGACACTATTACATCCAGCGAGGAGGGGGCTGGTTCATAAGTGAAAATGTCTGATTGAACCACCTCCACACGGCATCGCAGCTTCTCTATATTCTCTCTCGTAACCTCCACAGCCGCATCACTCAAATCCAATGCGGTGACTGTGGGGAACTTCAGATTCCTTGATAATGCCGCGGCGATACATCCGGAACCGCAACATGCGTCGAGCACACTCAAATCAGGAGCCCTCCCCCATTCCTCCACCACCGCCGACACAAGTTCCTGCGTCTCCGGACGTGGAATAAGAACTCCGGGACGGACCCTAATGTCAAGGCCGTAAAAGGATGCCTCCCCAGTGATATATTGTATCGGTTCATGGCGTAGCAGACGCTGTAGAATTTTATCTATATCCCCTTTGATATAGTCGGAGAGTTCATCATCCCCGTGGATTATCATCTCCGTAAGTCCCCAACCCTTCTCATAGTTGAATATCTCACGGATTATGGCTTCCCCCTCCCTCTCTCCGTAGATGGGGAACAATGCCTCGCGTAGCTTCTGCCATGTACTCCTCATAATCTTATTGTTTATGACACCGGCTTGTTTATGGGATCAACTTATTTATTATATCGACTTATTTATGACGACGGCAAAACAAACGTGTGATATTGCGATAACCGAGCAATCCCGCCAAATATGAACTCCACGCCATGAACTTCGGCGATGTCAACACAAACCTCACCAACAGATAATTGACGGGAATGCATATCGCGAACGTGGGAAGCAACGCCAGCGTCGGTCCCACAATCTCCTTAAATATCGCCACAAAACCCACTTGCAATCCCATATTGATGGCATGGCTCGCGGCGAAACCCAAACCGCGCTTGGCATTGGGCTTTGTCTGGAATGTAAAATAGTTGGAAAGGAAAAAATTAAATATAAAACTGATTGCGTAACTTATTATGGTGGAGGGCACCGCCTTCACACCCACGGCGTTGACAAACACCACATAAACTACATATTGTATGAGGGTGGCGAGTCCGCCGACCATTCCAAATCTTATTATCTCGCTTATTCTACTGTTTCCTTTCAGTATTGATGTTATGCTTAGTTTCATCTCTTTATGGTGATATATCATTCTACGCCTTTACCGGCGGCAACGCTCTCATTGACCTCCTCTATATACGACAAAAGTTCCTCCTTACCGATGCCTTTCTCCGAGGATGTGATGAATATCGGAGGGAGTTCCTCCCATTGGCTCAACAACCTACGCTTATATTCATCCACATTCCGCTGACGCACCACGGGACCCAGCTTGTCAGCCTTAGTGAATATTATGGCGAATGGGATGCCGTTCTCGCCTATCCATTCGAAAAAGTCGAGATCCACACGCTGCGGCTCATGGCGTATGTCGATAAGCACAAAAAGGAGCGTCATCGCCTCTCGGTGGAGTATATACTCGTCGATCAGCTTCTTCAACGCCTCACGCTGCGATTTTCCACGCGCTGCGTAGCCATATCCCGGAAGATCCACAATATACCATTCCCCATTATTAATGCTGAAATGGTTTATCAACAACGTCTTTCCAGGGGTCTGCGAGGTCTTCGCCAATCCCTTCTGCCCCGTCAACATATTTATCAACGAAGATTTGCCCACATTACTGCGGCCTATGAATGCATACTCCGGCACAGCTACGTCCGGACACTTACGATAGTCAGGATTGCTGACCTCGTACTTCGCGTTCCTAATGGTCATCATATCCGCAAATTTACATATTTTTTTTTAATTAACCGCAATTACAGCTGAAAACGACACAATAAACAACACAATAAACAACACAAAAAAAAAATGGGTCTATAACGTTTGGGGTGGGTAGCTGAGTTCCAGCTTTCCGGTTACAAA
>CAYQMV010000072.1:0-10230 GCA_964418705.1 uncultured Sangeribacter sp. | reverse complement strand
CTTTTCTGTTTCATTGCAGTACAAAAATACTTATTTTATTTGATTTATGCACTGGTCCGAAAATTGGGGAGTATTATATTTTCGATGTCGGCTAAAGTTTAGCGGACAGTAATAGTTTTAAATGAAAGAGCCGTGTCTTAAGCAGGGATATTTTCAATTCGATGCCATAATAACATTGAATATCAACCTCTATGATTCAAAAAAGGATGCACCATATATGAAGTGCATCCTAAACTGTATCTATCTAATATTAAGTCCTTGACCTATACGCCAAATTTTTACATCACCATTATTTTTCTGCTTTTGCCATTTGCGGTGAGAATGTATGTGCCTTTGGGGACACGGAACTCGGCGGTGCCGTCCATAGGGATGGCGCACGATTGGAGTCTACCGTCAATGCTGTAGAGGATCGCGGAGCCGCAATGCGCCACTGTCACCACACCATTCTCTATACGTACACCGGGGAGGCTGTCAACGTTAAGCGCCGCCACCCCGCTCTCGTTTATCCGCACCTCGTTGCGGGCGTTGACTACTATGTCGCCGGATTTTGTCACCACGCAACTCTCGGGGATTACCACGCAATAGCCCTCGGAAGCATCGAGCGGTTCACCGCCGAAGTCGGCGCGCAGCACACTCCCACCCTCCGCAGATTCAAGTGTGGGGGTCACGCTCTTCACCATACGTGAGCCGTCGCCCAACCATAGTTCCACGGCGGGACTCCCCGTGAGGGCAATCTCCCCGGGATAGTCGAAAGTCACTTCACCAAGGGTGGCGGCGGTGTGTCCTTTGTAAAGGCTGCAATCGCTGAACATGAGCGCATCGGCGATGTCGGTGCTGCCGCCCACGAAATTAAGGGTGGCTTCACTGTTGACGATATCGTCGCGGAGCATGGCATGGGCACTCCCCTCCGGCAGCGTGATATGGTAGTTCACGCCGTTCTCGAATTTTATCTCCTCACAGAAGTCGGCGTATGCCTGTCCCAGATTCCAATCCCATGTGATTTTCGCCGGATATTTTCGCACGAGCACATTTTTTCTGTAGAGTTCCCATTCCGGAGTTCCGGAGGGTTCAGTCTCCACCTGCCAGTAGACCCACATATTGTGGGCGGAGGCGATGGTGGCACCCTGCTCGTAGTCGAATCTACATTCACCGGTGTCGGCAGGCACGAAAAATTGCACCGTGATGTCGTCGTTGGTGATGGACGCGTCGCTCTCCGAAGCCACAGAGTTGGCACGTAGTTTAAGGGTGAAATCGTGTCCCGTCATCAGCAGCATTTTATCGAATGTCATTGAGAGAGTGCCTTGCGTGCGTTTCTCCGAGGTATAGTTACTCACCTCCAAATTCGTCGCCACAGCGATGGTTTCGCCGTCGAGGATAATTTCCGCCGTCGGGTTGTCAAGGAGTCGGATTCCCCCGTCGAAGGTCATTCCGACATTTTCCAATGGAGCGGTGAAGAAACCTTCACCTAAGGTGCATGACTCCTGCACCAATGATGTCGCATTTAATTGAGCCAGTCCACCTAAGAGGGCGAACAGTAAGATGGTTGATCGTCTCATAGTAAATTTATTTATGTTGATTATATAAGTATCGCCAAATTTTATAGCGATATGTATAGAGCGCCATCACTTAGCGCACTCAATTAAGCAGTAGGTGTTTTATTCTATCATTTTGAGTATGCAGAAATCCCATTGTTACAATGCTATAAAGTGGGATTCATAACCTATAATAGCATTTTTGTAATAACTGAATTTGTTTGCTGAATGTTGATTGCAATATTTAGTATTAACCAGTATTTACCTCTGTTTGTTAGAAAGTTGGTACTGCAACAACAAATTGACCTCACAAAGAGATGCGGCTTGAATCATTAGTTATACACAACTTTTGTTTATAGTCATGCAAACTAACCAAAACGATGGAAGTTTGATTCCATACTTTTAAGTCAGGTCTAAACTCTTAAGTAACGAAAGTTTGACCGTCTGAGGATACCTTGAATCAAAATATTTTTGATTCACATCTGATTTATCGATTCCGCAAAGTTAGTAAAAAAAAAATATCTGTTCAAATATTTCAGATAAGAAAAAGAAAAAAATTCTAAACAATATATAATATACACTTTAATTTAACCAGGACTTTAGCAGTTTTTTTGACTTGCCCTCGAAAATATAGGGGCTATAACCTTATGTGTGGGTAGCTCTACAAATTAGCAATTAGTATCTGGAAGTCGGAACTCGGCTACCCATACGATTCGGTATAGATCACAAAAAAAGTATAGGTCAAAAAGGATGTTTTTAATGACGGGAACATCCTTTTTGACCTACAAATCATTTTTATTGAACGCTACAGCATGAATCAATCACGCATATAGTGAATCACATCTTCAGTGATTAAGCGCGAATCAAGTCGCCACTCTCTGAGCAACAAAGCAGGATTATAACGGTCTCTGAAACATTTGGGAATGCCATAACATTTCACCTTCATGGATGAATCGCCATAGAAACGAGCCACTTTCTCACCATAACCGCCATCAAGAACACCATCCTCAATGGTGACAACCATACGGTGGTCACGCTTCAAGCCCTCAAGCATCTCCGCGTCAAGCCCGGAGAGGAAGCGCGGATTGATAAGCGTACACTTGATGCCATGAGCCTCCAGCTTAGCATGCAAATCCAGACCTATCCTCATGAAACTTCCCACGGCGATCACAGCCACATCCTTACCCTCCGTCACTATATGCGATTTATTCAGATCGGAATAATCTTCAGGGAAAGTGATGTTCGCACTGACAAGCTGCCCTCCCGGCACCCTTATAGCCACGGGATACTGCTTCTGCTCCATAGCCCAATCAAGCATCGACAAATACTCCTCTTTGCACGTAGGGGCGAGATATACCCATCCAGGGATATTTGAAATCAAAGGGATATCGAACCATCCGAGATGCGTCACATCATTCATAGCAAAGATGGAGCCATGGAAAATATTGAGCACCACCGGAGAGTTGTTGATAGCCACATCCTGCGACAATTGGTCGTATGCGCGCTGTATGAAGGAACTAACCACTCCGAAACATGGACGCGCGCCCGCCTTAGCCATTCCCGACGCCAACGCCACAGCCTCCTGCTCGGCGATGCCAACATCAATAAACTGACTTCCGGCAACTTGACGGCGTTCGGGGGTGAATCCCAACACTCCCGGAGTGCCGGCGGTGATCACCGCCTCCTCCGGATTACGCTTCATACGTTCGAGCATGTGGAGCGCAAACACATCGGAGTAGTTCTCACGATAAGTCGCATCGGCGAGCCTTCCCGTGGCGACATTGAACGGCGGACTCCAATGGAACGCCTCCTTCTTGGTCTCGGCGAAAGTGTAGCCTTTCCCTTTTATGGTGTTGATATGCACCACAATGGGATGGTCTATATCCTTCACTTTCTCAAACGCATGGATAAGCGCACGGATATTATTGCCGTCCCCCACATACATATAATGCAGGCTCATGGCTTTGAATATATTGCTATGCGCCTCCCCGTTGGTGAGACGTAGAAGACGTAGGTTCTCATACAATCCACCATGATTCTCAGCGATAGACATATCATTGTCGTTCACCACAATGATAAGGTTTGTTTTCAGCGTGGCGGCGAAATCCAAACCCTCAAGGGCCTCACCGCCGCTGAGGGACCCGTCGCCCACCACGGCGATCACGTTACCCTCACCGCCAGCCATATCACGCCCCACGGCGAGTCCCCCGGCGAGACTCACCGCCGTGGAGGTATGTCCTATGGTGAAGTGGTCGTGCTCACTCTCCGAGGGGTTGGTGTAGCCCGACACTTTATCGTAGTCACGGACATTGACGAACCCATTGACGCGTCCGGTGAGCATCTTATGGGCATAACTTTGATGCGACACATCAAAGATTATTTTATCCTTTGGTGAGTCGAACACATAGTGAAGCGCAATTGTGGCTTCCACCATTCCGAGGTTAGGTCCCACGTGTCCGCCGCGATGACTGAGCTTACGCATCAACGCATCCCGCATCTCTACGGCAAGCACTTCCAACTCCGCCACACTCATTCCCTTAATATCCTGTGGCGATTTTATTTCCTTAAGATTCATTTCTCTTATTGATATCGTATATATGCCACATCCCTCCGGATGTCGCCAATCATTTTTCTATGGCAAAATTACATTTTTAGTTTTAAATATTGATTATATATTTTAAAAATTTAAGCCTCGGCTTATTATTTTTAACCTATACTTCTCATTTTTGACATATACGCTCCAGTTTCGGCATATATACCTCAGTCTAAGTTATAATCAATATTTTCACGTAATTCCGACCACGTGAATTATCTATCTGACCACTATCTCGTCAGTGAATAGAAAACCGCCGAATTTACTCTTTTTGGCTTGATAACGGATATAGCGCGCACATGCGTCACCCTCCCAGCTGAAGTTTTTATAAGAGAAGCCCGAATCCCTCACCGTTTCGTACTCTATTTTAGCGAGATTACGGAATTTCTTTCCGTCGGTGGAAACCGAAATCAGCACCTCCGAGGGCATAAACACGTCAGGCTCACATATCTGCATGAAATCAGCCCCCACATAAGCGATTCTCCTCTTCGCTCCGAGGTCGATGGTGACATCAAGTCCCGGTTCCTTATAAAATCCTTGCCATCGGGAGTCGTTATAGCTCCACCCCCCATGTACGCCGTCCACCAAAGCGCCGTCACCTCCGGCGGTATAAGTGGTATAATAGGTTGAACCGTTGTTGTAGGTCACCGGCATACCCACGGCGAGGTGGTTGTCAGGCTGCTTGCTCTCACTCCTATTGCCCACCTCATGAGCGAGGTCGAAGGTGTTGTAGCCGTTGCCGCCGAGATACTCCACGGCACCGAGAGCGCGACGATGAAAATCGGCGTAATCCTTATGTTCGGGGAGCGTCCACCCCACCTCCGCCAACGCCAACGCACGGGGATAAAGCATATACTCCATCTGCCGCGGCGTGGGTATATATTCAGCCCAGAGATTTCCCTGTACGCCATAGATGCCGGACTCATATTCCGCAGATTCGCCATCGACGGAGGGGTTGTATGAATAAACTTTCTCCAACGGGAGATATCCCCCTATGGCGTCAGGCTGCGTCCGTGGAGCATCCTGGTATGAATCTAAATAGCAATATCCCCCGGGGGTCATTATCGATTTATGTCCGCGTGAGAAGGCTTCCACGCCACCGGCGGTGCCGCGCCACGACATCACCACGCTCTCCTCCGGCAATTCGCCGTCGAGGATCTCGTCCCATCCGATAGCTTTCCTTCCGTGCCGCGCCAAATACGCCGCCACACGGTTGATGAGATAGCCCTGCAAATCATCGGTGGACTCCAAGCCCTCATCCTTCACCCGCTGAAGACACCGCGGACAAGTTTTCCACGAACCCTTCCCCGCCTCGTCACCTCCGATATGGATATACTCCGACGGGAAGAGCTGCATAATCTCATCCATCACGTCCTCGAAGAACTCAAATGTTTTCTCGTTTCCAACGCAAAAATCGGCATGCTTATAGGGTTCCTGCGTACACGACAACTCAGGGTACGCCGCCAGCACCTCCTCGGAGTGCGCCGGCATCTCTATCTCCGGAATGACGGTGATATGATGTTTCGCGGCGTAAGCCACAATCTCGCGTATGTCGTCTTGGGTGAAGTATCCGCCGTAAGCGCCGTCGGAGCCCTCCTCTTTGTATTTTCTGCCGTTGTTCCACCATTCTTTCCATGTGGGGAACTCACGCCACGCGGCATACTCCGTAAGGCGCGGATATTTCTTTATTTCAATGCGCCATCCTGCGGCATCGGTGAGATGGAGGTGGAGTCGGTTGAGCTTATAGCGCGCCATGGCACGTATCTGCTTCATGACAAATTCTTTGTCGAAGAAATGGCGTGAGACATCAAGCATTATTCCGCGGTAGTCGTAGCGCGGTTCATCTATGATCCTCACCGCCGGGATGCACTTGTTCTCCGACAACTGCGACAGGGTCTGCATCGCATAAAAGAGTCCCGCATCGGATGGGGAGATAATCTCCACCCGTCCCTGAGTCACTGTCATGAGGTACCCCTCCGGCTTAGTGATTCCGGGGATAGGGTCGGCAGTCAACCGCAAGGAGATGACGTTATCACCCTCCCTATCTTCGCAGTATGCGAGCGTGGTGGAATCGTTCACCACAAAACAGCCGTCGCCGTATTCAACGGATTGCGGCATCGGTATCACATTTATTTCTCCGCCGGCGTGCGCGCTCATACCGAGTGAGGCTCCCACCATCACACACGCGGCTACTATTCTTCTATATTTCATTTTCTATCAATCGGCGATTGACGCTACATTATCCGTCAACATTTCAACCTAATCACGAAGCTTCGATCACCATTATTTTATCATCATTATTCGTTGTGCAAATTTGGCTATTTTTCCGCGATTATCAAAGTTTTCCGGCCAAAACTAATCTTCAGCACAGTGATTTTATTCACCGTCTTTATTCACCGTCTCACCAAAGCTTGTTTTACATCGCATATGACATTGGCGCAACCGCATAAAATACGAACCCACCATAGCACATGAGTTTACAAGAACGGCACCATATAAACAGGAAGATAACGTACAGAGCCATCCTTTGCCATATCCTTGGTGTATATAACCATCGGAGTGCGCACCTTTTGAGAGTATTTATCGCAAAACGCATCAAGAGAGGCGTGGGCACGATAGCTTGACGACTTCACCTCCAATGGATTAATCTTCCCCTTATCCGATATAAGAAAATCAATCTCGTATGTGTGACGTGATTCCGTGGCAAAAGTGTAATAAAACAAACATCTACCCGACGCGACAAGCATTTGCGCCACCACGTTCTCATACAGATATCCCAAATTGGCGTTTAACTTATCGTTGAGCAGCTGAATGTATATTTCATTATCCGTAAACTCACTATCTTTGAAAGCAAGAGTGACAAAGAGTCCCGTGTCGGCGACATACATCTTGAAATAATCCTTATTATAGTCCATGGCAAGTCCATTGGCAGGATTCGCCGTATGGTAGCACATATTCACTATCTTTGAATCAGCGAGTTCTGATATAAAACCGTCAAGACGCGAAGAAGAGATTCTTCCCACGGATGTCTGGGGCATATATCGCGAAACATTGCGCGCCAATTGAGCCGGGATATCATCAAACAAACGTCCCATACGACCACTTGAATCAATCTTATGCAAATCAGATTCATACAGATTTATGATATTACGCTTCACGTTGTCGACCAACTGCAAATTTTGCGTATCAATATAGCAACTCACCGCCTGCGGCATACCGCCCACAAGCATATAAAGTCTAAATTCCTTCATCATTGCCCGATGAGCCACCTGCCCCAAGGGCTTACCCTCGCGATAGGCATTGCGAAGCAGCCGCCATGAATCACGCCGCAAAGCCATTTGAAATTCTTCAAAGTCCATGGGATGCATCTGCACGCGCTCCTCCTCGCTGGGTATGAGAATGTTCTTCACATTCCTGGTGATTGATATAAGAGAGCCCGTCTCGATATAGTCATATCTGCCATCGGCGACCAAATGCTTGATTGCCTGGCGAGCGCGCGGATTGAACTGCACTTCATCAAAAATAATCACCGATTTTCTCGGATAAAGAACGACATTATACTCAAATTGCAGCTGCATGAAAAGTGAATTGAGGTCGGAAATATCATTGAACAGTTCATTCACCCTCCTTGATGCATTTGAGAAATCAATCAACAGATATGAGTCATATTCGTTTGCGGCGAATTGAAGTGCCAACGTAGATTTTCCCACACGCCTGGCACCCTCTATCAACAAAGCTGTTTTTCCATGACTATTTTTCTTCCAATCAAGCAGCCTTTGATATAGTTTCCGTTTAAAAATATTCGCAGATTCGTTCATACGTTGAAAACTAATGATTTAACACCGCAAAGTTACCAAAATAATTCCTCAGCGCAAAATGTTTAGCACCAAAATAACGCCTCAGCGCAAAATGTTTAACACCAAAATAACGCCTCAGCGCAAAATGTTTGGTCCGGATTCTCTATACACGACAATTGCAAAGGAACAAGAAAAATGCATTTTATCGGCTTCATGGCATATAACTTCAACAAGAGACTACGCAAAACGGTGCGTCAGAATAAATCGACTATAATTACATTTTTTTCACAACGTCATTATAATATGTAGCAAAAAGAAATGTTAATAAAGACAAAATAAAAAATTTATTATATTCTATTTATATGAAAAATATTATAAACAATAAATATGATCATACAACCACTATTTTAACAATAAATGTAACAAAATGCCAATAAATAAAGCATCAAAAATTAGATTTCAAGCACAGATATACCTAAAAATCTAATTTCTTAACATTTTTTTTTATTTTAAAATTTGCATTATATCATTTCACTAATTACATTCGCGACCAACAACAACTAAAAAACAATAACATGAACAAACTACTAAAACTGATTGTGGCAATTTTAACATGCATACTTTCGCCACTAACGACAAACTCGCAGACAACAATGACTGCCAACCAAGCCTTAGAGCTTGTGAAATCTCAAGTCGGAGACGAAGAATCCGATTACTACTTGTACGAATCAAGCAGCGAAACATCCAGCGACAAATGCTGGAAATTCTTCGTTGACCCAACCCCCTTTAAAGATAAGGTCAAATTTAACAAACAATAGTTATTATGAACAAGAACTTTATTCAAAACATTATGCTGCTTGCTGCCATATTGGCATCAGTAGCGGCGAAAGCGGAGGTGAGATCATTTAACGCTGATACCAAGAATTACGGCGAACTGGAAACCCTCTTAGGCGATAATTGGAACCAAATAGACTCACTCGTAGTCAGCGGTCCGATTAACAGTGTTGACTTTGAAACCATCCGTAAGTGCGGTGTTTACGGCGAGCTGGAAGTTGTAAACCTAAAAAATGCCGATATCATGGATAAAAAAATACCAGATGGAGCATTTTGGGACGCAAACCAGATTAAGGATGACAACAAAGTGGAATTGAGCAACATTGAAAAAATAATGCTTCCTGATGATATTGTGGAGATAGGCAGCACCGCCTTCAGTTTCCTGAGACTGCGAGAGCTGGAGCTACCCAAATCAGTGAAAACGTTGGGCATAAGCTGCTTCAGCCATATAGATTTCTCTAAAATGGGCGAGTTCACCCTCCCGGAAGGCATAGAGGTGATTCCCACACACTGCTTCTACCACATCTATAATCTAAACAAACTCACCCTTCCGTCAACCACTAAAAGCATCGCGATGTTCGGCTTTGAATATGCGGAAGTGAAAGAGGTCGTATTCCCCGAGGGACTTGAGAGCATCGGTGAGTTCGCATTCATACACAGCGGGCTGGAAAGAGCCATATTGCCGGATTCATGCACAGATTTGGGCGAAGGCGTGTTCAGCACATGCAAACAGCTCAAAGAACTCGTGCTGCCGACGGGACTAAACATGGTGCCCAAAAATTTCGCGGAAATATGCACCGCCTTGGAAAGCGTAATCATACCCGAATCAACAATCGGCATTGGTGACCAAGCGTTTATAGAGTGCCAATCACTAAAATCAGTCTATCTCCCCTACAGTCTGAACGGAATAAACGAATTGGCATTCTATGGCTGCAAATCCTTGGAAAGCCTTTATTTTAGGAGGGACTTGACCTATATCGGCTACGACGCGTTCACAGGATGCAGCGGCTTGAAGTCCATTTACATCAATACATATTTCGTTCCATTCTGCGGTAACGACATCAACGGCAAGCCCGGAATGCGCTATGGAGTTCCGCCGGAACAGTTCTTCAAAAATATAGATTTGAGTATCCCCGTATATGTGCCTTTCGGCAAAAAAGAGCTTTACTCACAATCCTACGGATGGCGCGATTTCACGAACTACATCGAGACAGACACATTCCCCGAGGATTTGGAGAGTGTCGCTCTCACCAATGCTGAGAAATTTAGTTTATCCACCACCAACGGCATTCTGACGATACACCTCGGAGATGCAACGCAAAGGAATTTCAGCATATACAGCATGGATGGTCAACGCATCGCCGGAGGAGTTGCAAATCATGGTGACACCAACGTAGAACTTCCAAGTGGAGTATACGTGGTCAAATTAGGATCGAAATCCATGAAAATAGTCATCTAACTTTGCTTAACATAG
>CAYQMV010000071.1:0-10288 GCA_964418705.1 uncultured Sangeribacter sp. | reverse complement strand
GCCATTGATTGGACGCCGACGGTACTGCGAAAGCGGGAGAGTAGGTAACCGCCACTTAATCAAACAACGAAGGAGTCTGAGAAATCGGGCTCCTTTTTTTTGAGCCTCACCCCAGCCCTCCTCTAAAGGGAAGGGGCTGGAAAGAACTGCTCCACTCTCATGAAAGAGAGGGGAGCAGCGCGAAGATGTAGGAGGGCTTCGGAGGGGCTTTCCATTTTAAAAATTTGTGTTATGATATTACAATTAGCTATAGTATTCGGATTTTTGGCAATAGGGGAGATAGTTGTCTATTTCACCGGAGTGCCTGTGCCATCAAGTATTATTGGGATGTTGCTGCTTGCAGTCGCGTTGAAAATTGGGGTGGTGAAATTAAGATGGGTGGAGAACGCCGCAAATTTCTTGTTGAAGAACATGGGCTTCTTCTTTGTCCCCGCCGGAGTTGGATTGATGAACTATTTCGGATTGATAGGTAAACAATGGCTTCCGATAGTGGGCGCAACAGTGGCAAGTACATTGATAGTGCTCGCTTTCACCGGTCATGCCCATCAGATATTACGTAAGATTTCAAAAAAATAGATGCAAGGATGGAGATACTTACTAACCAATATTTTTTGTTGACGTTGACATTCGGTGTTTATGCCGCGACTCAGATGCTTCAACGGATTACACATAAACAATTTCTGAATCCGATACTTCTTACCATAGCATTTATGGTTTTGTTTCTAATGCTCACACATACAGACTATGACACGTATCAGAAGAGTGGACAATACATAGATTTTTGGCTTAAGCCGGCTGTGGTGTCGCTTGCGGTTCCTTTGTATAAGCAGATGAGTGCGATACGGAAGCAGTTGTTGCCATTGATTTTTGCTGAATTGGTAGGCTGTGTGATAGGCATAGTCTCAGTGGTATTGATTGCTGAATTGTTGGGAGGGAGCCGTGAGGTTGTTCTCTCATTAGCGTCCAAATCCGTCACCACCCCTATAGCCATGGAGGTGACACGTACATTGGGAGGGATAGCACCGTTGACGGCGGCGGTAGTGGTCTGCACCGGAATTTTCGGAGCCATGGCGGGCTTCCAGTTCATGGCGTTGGCGAGAGTCAAGAGTCCTATCGCACAGGGTGTGTCGATGGGGACCGCCGCACATGCTGTCGGGACATCCGCCGCTTTGGAGAATGGGGAACGTTATGGGGCATACTCCTCTTTGGGTCTGACAATGAACGGACTATTCACATCAATGCTTGCTCCTTACATTCTTATGATAATGGGTTATTGACCCTATTTTGTGGCATTTCGTGGCAATAATCAAATAAGAAATCACGTTTATTAATCAATTTATGAATAATACATTGATTAATAAAATTTACGTTGTATTTCATGGCATTGGAGTGAGGGCACTGATGGTGTCTGTCATGGTATTGACCATGCTTATTCCATGTTTTTCACAAAGACGCAACGACCAACTGCTCAATCGTCCGTATGCGGATATGAAACGATGGCATTTGGGTTTCTCCATAGGCACACATGTAGAGGATTTGAAGTTCACCCACAACGGTTATGTGACGGAAGAGGGTGAGCAATGGTATGCGGAGATACCGTCGTATTCTCCCGGTTTCTGCGTGAATGTGCTCGCCGACCTACGTCTTCACAAAAATTTCAATCTTCGCTTCTCTCCGGGTATGTACTTCGGTAATAAGGTGGTGAAGATGCGGGAGTCTGTGTCGGGCATCACTAAGAGCCAGGATGTCAAGTCAGCGTATGTGGTGATTCCCATGGATTTGAAGATTTCCGGTGCCCGATATTTAAATTCACGTCCATACGTGACCACCGGAGTGATGGGAACTTTCGATGTTGGTAAACGTCGAAGCGAGGCGTTGTGGCTCAATAGCGGCGATGTCTATCTCACATTAGGAATCGGATGCGATTTTTATATGCCTTTTTTCAAATTTAATCCAGAGATAAAGTTCTGTTTCGGACTCAGTGATGTGCTGCGCCACGACCGTCCCGATCTTGTGGATGATTTGGAAACGTTTAAGATGACTCAATCTTTAAGTAAGGTTAAGTCGAATATGATAGTTGTAACCTTCTATTTTGAATAGTAAATCTTTTACTTCAGCGAAATGAAACAACTGCGAGAGAGAATGACAGATAAACGAAAAGGATTATTCCATGCAATATTACGGGTGATGAGTGTGGCGTTGCTGACACTTATATGCGCTCCGAGCCTGTATTCGCAGAGCGATGTGCAGCTCACACAGTATTGGGCTCTACAACCCTACTATAATGCCGGAGCGTCGGGCACTACGGATTATTTGCGTATCCGCGGCGCCGGGAAGTTGCAGTGGATCGGAATAGACAATGCGCCACAGAATTTTCTGGTGGTAGCGGATTCTCCGTTGAAAGTGGGAAAAAAACGTATAGGACTTGGAATGAATGCCATGCAGGAATCCATAGGTCTGTTCTCCAATCTGTTGTTCAATCTTCAAGCCTCGTATAAGCTTAAATTGTTCAAAGGTGATTTAAGCATAGGTTTCCAGGGAGGTTATTTCAATCAGAAGTTCAAAGGGTCGGAGGTGGAGACCCCCAGTGGCGATGATTACCATGAAGCCACCGATGAGGCGATACCCACGCAGGATCTTACCGGAAGCACCTTTGATTTCTCCGCCGGCATTTTTTATAGCAAGCCAAACTTTTGGTTAGGAGTGTCGGGATTGCATCTTTTGGAGCCAAAGGTAAAACTGACCTTGCAAGGTTCCGAGAACACGGAGACCCAGGAATATGAAACGCTCTTAGGGAGAATGGTATATTTTATGGGTGGATGCAATTTTGGAATAAAAAATACGTTATTGGAAGTACAGCCCTCTATGTTGGTAAAGACAGATTTCTCCACATATACCGCGGAGGTTAGCCTTCGTGCGAGATACAATAAAATCTTCAGTTTCGGTTTGGGGTATAGGTGGAAGGATGCCGTCAGCACCATGATAGGAGCTGAGATAAAAAACTTCTTCTTGGGCTACGCATACGACTATCCCTTATCAGCGATAGGGAAAGTGAGCAGCGGAAGCCACGAAGTGATTGCCGGCTACCAGATGAAATTGGATTTCTCGGGTAAGAACCGCAATAAGCATCGTTCGATACGTATAATGTAGAGAACCCATGGAGCGGAGAGAATAAGTGAATTTCCACTTCGGGTAATAGAAAAGAAAAAAGTACAAAAAAAGATATGATGACTAAAAACAAAAGATTAGGAAAGGATCTATCGCGACATCTGTCGAGAGCCTTCGGTCTGAGTAGACTCGGTGGTGGAGGACTTCTCTTTCTGACGTTGGCGTTCACCTCGTGCATGGCGAGCAAGGGTGGAAGCACCGGAGGCGAGGTCACAGGCGTTGGCGGTACCGTATATTCCGAACCTACACCTTATGGCATGGTATTGGTGGATCGTGGCGCTTACGCCATGGGATCCGCTAAGGATGATTCTTTATGGAATATAAGGAAGAATGCCCGCGGCGTGTCGGTAGAATCTTTCTGGATGGATGAAACCGAGGTCACCAATTCAAAATACAAGCAGTTTGTGTTTTGGGTGCGCGACTCTATTATCCGCGAACGTCTTGCCGATCCCAATTATGGGGGAAACGAGGCTTTCAAGATAGAGGAGGATAAGGAGGGTAATCCGATAAAGCCATATCTTAATTGGAACAAAAACATACCATGGCGCAACGCCAATGAGGATGAACGCCGCGCCATTGAGAGCGTGTACCGCACCAATCCTATCACCGGACGACGTGAGCTTGACCCCACGCAGATGAATTATAGATACGAAGTCTATAACCATACCGCGGCGGCACAGCGCAAGAACCGTCTGGATCCCGTTTTGCGCCAATACAACACGGATCTGCCTGTGGATAATTCGTTGCCCATGATTTCCAAGGACACCGCTTATTTCACAGATGAGGGCGAGATAGTCAGAGAGACAGTGAGCCGTCCGCTCACTGGAGACTATGATTTCCTCAACACATATATCGTGAATGTCTATCCCGACACCACGGCATGGATCAACGATTTCGAGAACGCTTACAATGAGCCTTACACGAGGATGTATTTTTCCCACGCCGGCTACAATGATTATCCGGTTGTAGGTGTAAGTTGGGAGCAAGCCAACGCATTCGCCAATTGGCGAACAGATTTCTTGCGCCGCACATTGGGCAAGGAGGGCGTGTTTATCGAGCCGTTCCGTCTTCCCACAGAGGCGGAGTGGGAGTTCGCAGCACGTGCCGGCAACAGTGAAAGCTCTTATCCGTGGGATGAGACCCTCCCCATGGACGAACGCGGATGCTTCTACGCCAACTTCAAACCTATGGATGGCGACTATGTGCGCGACGGACATTTGATTACCTCCAAGGTTGGAACTTTCAAGCCAAATGACTTCGGACTTTATGATATGGCGGGCAACGTGAGTGAGTGGACTTCCACGGCGTATACCGAGAGTATAGATAAGCTCACCGCCGACATCAATCCCGAATACCGCTACGACGCGGCGAAGGAGGACCCTTATAAGATGAAACGTAAAATCGTGAGGGGTGGTAGCTGGAAGGATGTGGCACACAATCTCCGCAGCGACCTCCGTCAGTGGGAATATCAGAATGAACAACGTTCGTATATCGGATTCCGTTGCGTGCGCACACAAATAGGCTTCGCACGAGGTACCGGCAAAAAACAGAAATAGGAAATAAAGATGGTAAAGATAAAAAAATACGCCAACGGCATAGAACGCTTCCTTCATGGACAGAAGGGACAACGTTTCTTTAATTTCGCATATAGTATAGGTGCCGCAATTGTGATTTGGGGCGCATTGTTTAAGATTCTCCACCTCCCCGGAGGAAGCACTCTTTTGTGTGTGGGTATGGGCACAGAGATTGCCATGTTCGTTCTCACCGCGTTCGACCGCCCGCCGAAAGAGTACAGCTGGGAGGAGGTTTTCCCAGTGCTTGATTCCCACGACCCTGATGAACGTCCCGATTTCCAAGGTGGTAGCGGAATAAATATCCAAGGTAACTTTGGAGGTGCGTCTGGTGAAGAGTCGGCGGAAGGGTATTCCGGAGGTACAATAAATATCGGCGGCGGTGGAGTCGTCGGTGGAGCTCCCGGTGAAGCTTCCCAAGGAGTGGCAGTCCAAGGAGGAACAGTCAAGGGCGGATTTGTCCAAGGAGGTGTAATCGGCGGAGTAGTAGGCGGCGGAGTATTGAGTCAAGAGGACACTGATTCTTTGCGCGACAGCATTCAGAAAATGGCGTCGGCGTCTGACCAACTTGCCCAGATGGCTGAGCTCACCAATGCCACCCACGACTATTTGCAGCAGATTTCCGGCATCGCCGAGCAGATGAATCAATTGCGTCAGACAACGGAGGCGTTGAACTCCGTAAGCTCAACTCTTTTGGCATCGTATAAGGCGATCACCGACAATAGTGAGCATATCACCGACAGTTCCGCCGGATATGTTTCGCAGATGGATAATCTCAACCGCAATATCAATGGATTGAACACAATCTATGAGATACAACTCAAAGGAATCTCGTCGCAGCTTGAAAGCATCGACAGAGTCAACCGCGGTTTGAAGGATATTCGCGATATGTATGAGAAGTCTGCCAACGAAAGCTCCCGTTATTGTGAGGAGACAGAGAAGATGGCACGCTATATGAAACAACTAAACCAAGTATACGAGAAAATGATTACCGCCATGACCATCAATATGGCAAATCCTATGATGGGCGGTGGAGTTCAAGGAGGTAATCCTTTTGGACAAGAATCAGAATCCCCTTATAAATCATAGTAGAGCATGGCGGGAGGAAGTAATAATGTAGCGAGGATGTCGCCGCGCCAGCGGATGATCAACCTTATGTACATAGTCTTGACGGCTATGTTGGCTCTCAATGTCTCCGGTGATGTGCTTAATGGATTTATTCTGGTGCAGGAGGGAGTGCAGCGCACCAACAAAAACCTCGGCACGAAGAATGATGGACAGTTCAGCTATTTGACTGAACTTTATGAGAAAAATCCTACGAAGGCGGGTCCGTGGTATGCCAAGGGAGTTGTTCTCCATAATTCCACCGACAGCTTGTATGGATTGATGGAGGATTATAAAATGCGTATCGCCCGTCAGGCGGATGGCGCGGGGGGCGACTACAACAATCTCCAAAACCTCGATGACCTCGAAGCGGCGTCGGTGGTGATGCTCGACCCATTGACTCAGCGCGGCAAGAAGTTGCGTGAGAAATTGGACGAGTTCAGAGCCTCCGTGTTGAAGTTGATACCCGATTCCACAAAAAGGTCGGCGGTGGAGGAGATGCTTTCCACCAAACCAGTGCGCACTCCCGGAGTGGTCACTCCGTTGAGTTGGGAGCAGAAGATGTTTGAGGGTAAGCCAGCTATCGCGGCAATCACATTGCTCACCAAGTTGCAGGGAGATTTGCTCAATGCGGAGTCTGAGGCTATGACCAATCTTATCACCAACGTCGATATCGGCGATGTGCGCGTGAATGAATTGAACGCATACGTGATACCTACCTCCAACATGATTATGCGCGGAGGGAAGTATTCCGCTAATATAGTCCTTGCGGCAATCGACACCACACAGCGTCCGCGTATCTTCGTCGGGGGCAAACAGCTCACCAATCCCAAAGGATTGTTTGAGTTTGTCGGCACTACAGTCGGCACGCATGAATACAGTGGATATATAGAGGTCACCCGCGGTGACGGAACCACGGCGCAGCATCCGTTCAAATCATCGTACACTGTGATAGAGCCTATGGCCACCATTTCGGCAACGATGATGAATGTGCTTTACGCCGGCATCAACAACCCCATAAGCATTTCGGTGCCTGGAGTTCCTATGAATGCAGTTCAAGCCACCATGACCAACGGCACACTCACACGCAACGGCGACACGTGGATCGCGCAGGCGTCGAAGGTAGGTTCCGAAGCCACCATCAGCGTATCGGCGCAGCTCGACGGGCGTTCGCAACAGGTGGGACAGATGACATTCCGCGTGCGTAAGTTGCCCGATCCCACGGCGTATATCGCTATGAAGGATGGCAGTGGCAACACTGTCCATTACAAAGGCTCGCCGAAGCGTATTTCAAAAGCGGCATTGATGTCCGCCGATGGATTGGGCGCGGCGATAGATGATGATTTGCTCAATGTCACCTATACAGTGGTGTCGTTCTCCACAGTCTTTTTCGACAGTATGGGAAATGCAATCCCGGAGGTTTCCGCCGGCAGCAAATTCTCCGAGCGTCAGAAAGAGCAATTTAAACGTCTGAAACCGGGGAAATCCTTCTTCATCTCCAATGTGAAGGCGAAGGGTCCGGATGGCATAACCCGCGACATATCTCCGATGGAGGTCGCTCTGAATTAGAAACTACTCACAGAATATCATTCAAGATATATGAATATCAAGAAATCACTCATAACAGCCGCATTGATAGCCCTATTCGGGGTGAGTGCCGTCGCTCAAGTGGAATCCGGAGGCGCGGTGCGCCGACGCACGGAGAAAGATAAAAAAGCGGAGCGTTCGGGCGCGCAGGTGACTGAAAGAATGCAGTCGTTTTTCGAAACGAAGAACGCCGACGATGCCGATCTCGTGTGGATGCGTGAGATTTATCGTCAGATAGACTTGGAGAAGACAGCCAACACTCCTCTCTATTTCCCTGAGGATGTGGTTGACGGTCAGGAGAACCTTTTCCGCTTGATGCTTCGCTTGGTGGTGGATGGCAGCATCCTCGCTTATGAGTATTTGGACGGTAGGGAGGTCTTCACCGACCAATATAAGGTGAAGGTGGAGGATATGCTCGACCGTTTCGGTATTTACTACACCAAAGGTAAAGGGAATAAGCCTGTGATTGAGGAGGCGGACGTGCCTACCGGTCAGGTGATGAACTATTATGTAATAGAGAAATGGGAGTTTGATAAGCGTTCCAATCAAATGAAGACGCGCATTCAGGCGATATGTCCTGTGCTTAACCGCATGGGTGATTTCGGCGGTGAGTCGCGTTATCCTATGTTTTGGGTGAAGTTTGACGCTCTCCGACCCTATTTGGCGCAACAATATGTTTTCCTTACCGATGATAACAACCTCGCGCGATACAGCTTGGATGATTACTTCAATCTCGGCATGTATGAGGGTGATATTTATAAGACAAAGAACTTGCGCAACTTGTCGATGAATCAGATGTATCCCGATCCCGACGACATGAAAGCGGCGCAGGATAGCATAGATAATCGTTTACGCACGTTTGGCGACAACTTATGGGTTCCCACCCGTGAGGAGTATCTGGCGCAGAAAGAGAAAGAGGAGGCGGCAGCCGCCGCAGCCGCCGCGGATCCGGAATTGTCGGAGCGTACAGTAGTGGAGGATACTGAGGGTGATAATGCAGCCACCGCCACCGCCGCCACTAAGAAAAAGAATGTGCGTAGCAGCCGTGCGAAATCCAAGTCAAAGCCCAAGACTTCCAAGGTGAAGACCTCTACGGTGAAGTCGTCGGCTTCGTCAGGCGCTGAAAAATCTGTGCGTAGAAGAAAGAGAAATTAAGTGCGGTAGACTCGTACTTTAAGGTGTTATATAATTGGAGATGATTTTCGGATCATCTCCAATTTTAGGATAAATATAGTTTGAACTTACTATTATGGAGAAGAATAAAGTGAGACCGCGCAAGCGTAAGGGTAAATCGAAGCGGAATAAACGTCGTGTGAGGTGGAGCGTGGTGCTTCCGTTGCTGATTCTGTTCGTCATCGGAGTGGGGGTCTGGCAGTTTATGTTTCCTACAAGTGGGAGAAACGCCACCATAGCCATACCGCGTGGTGCGACCGCATCAATGGTTGAGGATAGCATTTCCCGCCAGTTGGGCGACGCTTATGCCGCCAGGGTGATGCGTAGTGCCGCCGTGATGGGTTTCGATTTGACCTCACGCCCCGGATTATATGAGATAAAGAGTGGCGTGGCTCCATGGCGCGCGGCGTGGCATTTGGCGCGCGGCGGTCAAAAAACGGTGACGTTGGTTCTTAATAATTTACGTACAAGGGAGGATATCCTTAATTTCATATCATCGAAGATGGCATGCGGTGCCGGACAGATAGATTCAATCCTCAGCAGTCCGGAGAGGATGAAGGAGTATGATTTGACAGCGGAGAATGCCGATGCGTTGTTCCTAAATAATAGTTTTGAGTTTTATTGGAATGCCGGAGCCGAGGAGATTATCTCAAAGATAGGTAAGTATTATCTCTCATTCTGGAATGAGACACGTCGGGAGAAGTCCCGTTATTTAGGGTTGACACCAGGAGAGGTTGTAGTCCTCGCCTCGATTGTCGAGGAGGAGAGTAACGTGAAGAGCGAGCATGGCAGAATCGGTCGTTTGTATCTTAACCGACTAAAGAAAGGGATGCGTTTGCAGGCGGATCCCACTGTGAAATTCGCCATAGGAGATTTTACAATCAAACGTGTGACATCAGAGATGCTGAACACGGAGTCTCCATACAATACGTATAGAAACGCCGGATTACCCCCCGGCCCGATACGTACGGTAGAGCCAGGCACCATTGATGCCATACTCGACAGTGCTCCGTCTGAGGATTTGTATATGTGCGCTAAATCTGATTTCTCAGGTGGTCATGATTTCACATCTTCATATACTGAACATCTTAAAAATGCCGCCCGCTACCGTGAAGCATTGAATAATAAGGGTATACATTAGTTCATTTTTTTTACTAATTATAGTAAAGAAAAATCTATATAGAGTTTATATTTGTTGTCTGATTTTCTTATATTTGAAAATTGACAAAATATAAACTCTTTTTTTTATAATTATTTGAATTATAGTTGATTGATTTTTGTGTTATCAAAATAATCAAGTTTGCCAAATTATGTATATATCTTACTTATATGGTTATATTTTTGGATTTGGGTATGGCGTAGCGGTGTTTTTTGCCATAACTTTGTGGTGTCAAAATTAGAAAATAATTCCACGGTAACAAGATATTCAATAACGTTCTGTAGGTTTAGACAGTATGACCTGTCAGCAAAGGTAAAAAAGGATTGTATTTAGGTTTAGATTTTAAAATTAGGCAATTGCATTTAAAGATTGCGTCAACTATTGCAGTTTTTTATAGTATTATATATATTTAAGAAACGACATCTTTAGGTTCAAACAAGTGTCTGAAGCAGTGATTTGTTTCGGGCATTTTTTTGGGTCTGTAACGTTTGGGGTGGGTAGCTCCCCAAAATAGTGTTACCTTTGC